>JBFHPX010000011.1:0-18859 GCA_041592575.1 Alcanivoracaceae bacterium | reverse complement strand
TTGAACAGCCCGCATGCCAGATCTTGATAAAGGGAAAGGTCTTCAGCAGTGGCACCACATCCTCACGGAAGCGCCGGTAAAACATCGGATCACGATACATCTCAGTGACATTGACAGTCAGGTCATTCAGCAGTGACACAAAGAACGGTCTGTCCTTCATCACCCTGTCAATCATCTCCATGATCGACGGCAAACCTGACAAATTAAGGCGATGCATAACGCGTCGACGAATCGATGCCTTGCTATATGAACGAAAATCGTAGCCATAGATATGAAAGATCGCCTCAAGCAGCAAGCGAATCTCGACATCTTCCATATCAACCTGTTCGTCCTGAATCCGCGGAACATCGCTCATGAACTGCTACTCATTTATGCAACCAGACTCGCATCAGCGAAGTCAGTTTGCCCATATCAATCGGTTTGGAACAATAATCATTGGCGCCAGCTTCAAGACATTTTGCCCGGTCATCCTTCATGGCCTTGGCGGTAAGCGCGAGAATTGGCAGCTTCTGGAATCTGGACTGTTTTCGGATCAGACCCATGGCCTCGTAGCCATCCATTTCCGGCATCATGATATCCATCAGTACGATATCCATATCCGGGTTATCCTCGAGCGCCTGAATCGCCTCCTTGCCGTTATTGGCAATAGTGATGTTGAACCCAAAATCTTCAAGCTGGGCCGAAAGCGCATAGATATTACGCATATCATCGTCGACCAGCAGCAGCTGCTTGCCAGCAAAGACATCATCCCTGTGTTCAACACTGGCGGGCGCGGGTTTCGGGCTGGTCGGCATGGTCGATTCCAGCCAATGCAGAAACAGCGACGCTTCATTCAACAGGCGCTCGGATGAACGTTCAGTCTTGAGAATGATACGGTCGGCATACTTACGCAGCTTGGACTCCTCATCTCTGCTGAGTTCCTTGCCGGTGTAGATGATCACAGGCACTGAATCGTATTCGTCATTGCCGTGGATCTTCTCAAGCAGCTCGAACCCGTTCATGTCGGGAAGCGTGAGATCAAGAATCATGCAGTCATGAACCTGAGAGCGCAGTACATCCAGTGCTTCTGCCCCGGTATGAACGGCAGTGATGGACACGCCTTTCTCCGAGAACAGTTCACGGATTCCTTCATGCTGCAGCTCGCTGTCCTCGACCACCAGCAGACGGCGGACGTTCTTCTCAATGGCTTTCTCGATCTTCGAAAACGCCTTGACGATGTCACCCTCGGAGATCGGCTTGGTCAGAAAATCAATAGCACCGAGCTCAAGCGCTTTCTTGCGCTCGTCTTTTCCGGACAGGAAATGGACCGGAATATCCTTGGTACGCGGATCTGCCTTCAACTTCTCCATCACCTGCCAACCATCCATGCCAGGCAGGCCAATATCGAGAATAATCGCGCTCGGCCGGTAATGGCGAGCATATTCCAGACCACTTTCACCATCCGCACAAACATGCCCTTCCAGACCATAATCAGCCGCGAGGTCCGTCAGCACACCAGAGAAATCGCCGTCATCCTCAATAATGAGCACGGTTTTTTCTCGCACCACGAAACCTTCCTCTGCACCAGCAGCAGGACGGCTGCTGGCCACGGCCGGCGTTGACGGGTAGGGAGCGGGCGCTTCGCCGCCCTCTTCCCTGTATACACTGTCGACATCACCGACCGGCAGGAACAGCATAAAGCTGGTGCCCTTGCCTATACCTTCGCTGAACAGCCCAACATCGCCACCAAGCAACCGGGCCAGCTCACGGGAAATGGTCAGCCCCAGACCGGTACCGCCATATTTACGACTGGTCGTGCCGTCGGCCTGCTGGAACGCCTCAAACACCAGCTTTTGCTTCTCCGGCGCAATGCCGATACCGGAGTCGATAACTGACAGGCGTACGGTCTTGCCGGGAATCAGATGCTGACCCGGCAGATCCTTCTGGTCCGCTGGCACATCAATACGCAGACGGACCGAGCCGCCGCTTTCTGTGAACTTCATGGCATTAGAGAGCAGGTTTTTGAGAATCTGCTCCATCCGCTGCCGATCGGTATAGAAATGCTCCGGCACGCTCTCATCAACCTCGACCGAGAAACTCAGACCGCGGCTTTCCGCCAGATGAGTAAAGTGCCGACGGAAGTGCTCACCCAGCTCCGGCACTGAGACATCATCAATAATGATGTCCATCTTGCCCTCCTCGATCTTCGAAATATCGAGAATGTCGTTGATCAGCGACAGCAGATCGGATCCGGCTGAATGAATAACCTGGGCATGCTCAATCTGCTTCTCTTCCAGATTACCCTTCTTGTTCTGGGCCAAAGCACTGGACAGAATAAGGATACTGTTAAGTGGTGTGCGCAACTCGTGCGACATGGTGGAGAGGAACTCGGACTTGTACTTGGAGGACATCTCCAGTTCCCGGATCTTTTCTTCCAACTCCAGCTGCAGATCTTCCAACACCTTGTTCTTGCGTGACACCTCGCCTTTCTGTTCGGCGAGCAGACGGGCTTGCGCCTCAAGCTCTTCATTGGTTACCCGCAACTCTTCCTGCTGTGCTTGCAGACTTTCTTCTGACGCACGCAAAGCCTGAGCCTGAGACTCGAGCTCCTCGTTGATTGCCCGCAGCTCTTCCTGTTGCTGCTGCAAACGAGACTCGGAAGCCGCCAGTTCCATGGCCTGATCTTCCAAATCCTCGTTGACCTTCTGCATGGCCAGCTTTTGCTGCTCCAGCTCTTCCGCCTGCTGCTGCGATTGCTCCAGCGCTTCAGCCAGACGGACCCGGCTCTGAGCGGTATGCACTGAAACCGCAACAATACGAACACTGTCGGCAAGGAATTTCAGGTCATCGTCACTGAAGTCACGAAAGGCACCCAGCTCGATCACGCCCTTGACTTCATCCTCATGAACAATCGGAGTCACCAGTACATTACGCGGCGTGCCGGCACCCACCGCCGAGGTAATGGTGAGGTAATCCTCCGGCACCCGAGACAGCAGTATCTGCTTTTTCTCCAGTGCGCACTGACCAACCAGGGATTCACCTAAAGCGAACTCGCTGGACAAATGCTTGCGCCGTTGCATGGCGTAGGAACTGCTGAGCTTGAGCAGCTTCCCGTCGATATCCATGCAATAGAAAGCACCAACCTGACACTCCAGCGTCGGCACCAGATAATTGAGCATGTTCTCGCCAAGTTGTTGCAACGTCATGTCGCCACGGAGACGATCACCCAGATCCGCCAGTCGCGTCTTGATCAGCTCCTGTCGTCGATCTTCGTCACGGCGGAACTTGAGGGTGTCACGCATCTGCCGAATTGCGGCCAGCAACCGGCCAGCCTCATCATGGCTGTCAACGCGGATGTCCTTGTCCCAGTCACCTTCAGCGATATCACCGGCGACCTCGACCGCATACTGGATCGGCTGCACAATGCTGCGAGTCACCCTGAAGCTGATGAGAATCAACAGGACAATCGCGCTTCCGCCAAAAATCAGGCCGATAAACTGGGTGCTGGCAGTGCTTTGCCTTGCACCACGGAGGTTGTCGTAGAACGCGGTGTAGCGGGCTTCCTGAAACTCTTCCTGCTCGTACTCGAACTGCTCACGCAACCGCGCGACATTGGCAAGGCCTTCATAGAAGCTGTCATCCGTTGCGGCGCCGGAAACGGCATCTTCAGCAAGCTTCTGTGCCTCGGTGAAGTATGCATTGAACGCTGAAACCAGGCCTTCGACCTCAGCAGCTATGGCCGGGTCCACCGAAGCCATGGCATTAAGATTCTCGGTGGCCTGCAGGGACAACCTGCTGGCCTCCGACAAGGCGTCTGCATCGCCACTATTAATAGCCCGGATGAGCGCATCCCGAACCATATAAAGGGTGAGGTTGTTCTGGCTGGAGGCCTCAAGCACCACAAAGTCAACATTCTCAATGGTACCGAGATCATCGATATTGTTATCTGCCACCAGATAGCTGTAGGCAAAATAGGCCATGAAAATGACGATGCCCAAACCGGCAACGGACAGCACCTTGAGGCGCACAGAGAGGTTCTTGAACCAGTTCATCCCGGATTCCCGCAGTCTGTACAAGTTGTTGTTATGGTCAGCGGCAGGGGCAGCCGCAGACTAGGAATATCAACCTAGACTAGCAGATAGCGTCGGAACGTCACAATTCGGATGAACCCCGGGGCGGGGCAACGATGAAAAATGTTGTAAAGACAGGGCGTGAAGATGATAACAGCGGCCGAACCTGCCACCTGCCAGCCCCTGGATGGTGCTCATTGCGCCGCCAGGCCCGCATAACCGGCCTGTCAGTGCCGGTGGCAGACCTTGGCACATGGCCGGCCTCCCTGCGGGCATCCATCCCCCTGCTGGTGCCGACCTGCCCCTTCCGGTACCTACCTGCCCCCCCTGTGCCCGGGTCAGGTAAAAACCAGCCAGCCCCTCAGCACACAAGCCTGACACAGACTGTAAATCTGCAACCATGGCCCATGGCGATAGGCACACCCGACGACCTGCAACAAACCCTTGTCAACGCATGCTGCAATTCTCAATGCATCATCGCAGCGATCACGACATCCCTGAGATGGCACAGCCCCATCACTCCGGTGCAAGGACGATAATTTCACTCAGAAAAACTCCGGAAAACAACACAGAAAAAGTACCAGATGAGAAAAATCTTCTAATTAGTATGACCGTTTACATTCGACTTTTATTTTGCCAATGTGAGCGCAGGTTGATTAATTCATATGTTTTTTAATCATCCTTGCAGCAGGGCCTGCCCATCCATCTGATAACTTTTATTTCCGATGGAAAGCCCCGGAAGTATGGAATTTCCACTTTCGCAACGAAAATTGCCAAAGGAGGAATATCTCATGGGTAACCGCGAGCAGTACGTCGAGAAAATGAAATCAAAACTGGACGATATCAACGCAGACATCAACAAGCTTGAGAACAAAGCCCAAGACAAGAAATCCAGCTTTAAAGAGGAATACAAACAGCGGATTGAGTTTTTGAAGCAAAAGCGCAAGGAAGCAAGCAAGAAGCTGGATGATATGAAAAACGCCAGCGATAGTGCCTGGGAAGACCTCAGGGAAGGTCTGGAAAACGCTTGGGAATCTCTGTCCAACGGCTTGAGCTCGGCGAAGTCAAAACTGACAGACGCAGACCGAAGCACACACAAGCAGTCGTCCTGACATCCGGATGGCCTATCCTGCCAGCAGCTGACGCTAGCCACTGAGCAGGGTTGTTCGAAACCCGCCCCCTGAATCACAGGATGGCGGGTTTTTTATTGACGAAACATTGACCCCGGCGGGCGAACATTCCCCATCAGCCAGGGTAATCCCTGTGAAACCCAGCGGCGCTAAAAACCGGAATTATCTCGCGACCTGTCACAAAGCCGGTTCTGCACAAGGAAGTCACATTTTCCGGACAGCCGGATACCGGCAGTTCTCAAGCACGCCAGTTCAGGGGCGCCGGTGCCGGAATCGCGCGTTAAGACCGGCCCCGAATGAACCAAGGCAGGGGATTGGTGCCCGGGGCCGGACTTGAACCGGCACGTCCCGAAGGACAAGGGATTTTAAGTCCCATGCGTCTACCAATTTCGCCACCCGGGCTGGGGGACTTCAGGGGAGGAAAAACAGTAAAGATGGAGGCGCGGGTCGGAATCGAACCGGCGTACACGGAGTTGCAATCCGCTGCATAACCACTCTGCCACCGCGCCGAAACAAAAAACCCCGGACGCGCCGAGGTTTTGGAAAACTTGGAGCGGGAAACGAGACTCGAACTCGCGACCCCGACCTTGGCAAGGTCGTGCTCTACCAACTGAGCTATTCCCGCAATGCAAACACTGTACCAGTGCAGCGGTGGGCATTCTACCCGCCCCCCTCACCCTGTCAAGCACCGGCCTGACTGACTGCGCTGTTTTTGATCAGCCCGGCCGCCGCGATGGCCACAGCTCAGGCCAGGCCGCTTTCAGATACTGGAACATGGACCAGAGCGTCAGCAAGGTGGCGGCGTACAACAAGCTGTAGGTGAGCCAGTGAAATGGCGTCATCAACAGGTCGCCGTCGCTGTCCTGCGAGGGGCGACTGGCCAGCAAGCCGGTGATGGCAGATATCTGAAACACGGTTTTGACCTTGCCGAAACTGCCCACTGCCACCTTCGCCCGCTGGCCAATCTCGGCCATCCATTCACGCAGGGCGGACACGGCAATTTCCCGGGAAATAATGACGATGGCCGGACCTGCCATCCAGATATTGGCGTGGGCCTGCACCAGCATTACCAGCGCGGCGGCCACCATCAGCTTGTCGGCCACCGGATCCAGGAAGGCGCCAAAGCGGGTGGTTTGCTTGAGGCGGCGGGCCAGATAGCCGTCGAGCATGTCGGTCAGGCCGGCGACAACGAAAATAATGGCGGCAGCCAGCGGGGCCCAGCGAAACGGCGCATAGAAAACGGCGACAAACACCGGAATCGAAGCCAGTCGCGCGAGTGTAATCATGGTGGGGAGCGTCAATCGCGCAACAGAGTCAGACATCAGGACATCCGGAGAAGCCAACAGGACGGCGACAGTATAGAGGAATGTGGTGCCATTGTGACATTCAGTCGCTCAGGCGTGCAGCCAGTCATAGATTGCCTGAGCCAGCGCCACACTGACCCCGGGAACCCTGGCGATCTCCTCGGCCGAGGCGTTACGCAGCGTCTGCAGGCCGCCGAAATGATTCAGCAGTGCCCGCCGCCGGCTCGGCCCCACTCCCGGGATACCATCCAGCGAGGACTGGCTGCGGGTCTTGCCGCGTCGCTGGCGGTGGCCGCCAATGGCGAACCGGTGCGCCTCATCGCGAACCTGCTGGAGCAGGTGCAGGGCCGGGTTGTCCGCCTGCGGCAGCAACTGGCCGCCATCGGGGCGGCACAACACTTCCAGCCCGGGCTTGCGCGATGGCCCCTTGGCAATCCCGAGCAGAACAAACTCGTCGCTCAGGCCAAGCTCTTCCAGCACGGACGCCACCCTTGAAACCTGGCCGGCACCACCGTCGATCAGCAACAATCCGGGCAGCTTGCCCGACTCCCGGCGCAGACGTCCGTAGCGGCGACGCACCGCTTCTTCCATAGCCGCGTAGTCATCACCGCCTACCGGCGGGCTGACATTGAAACGGCGGTAGTCGCTTTTGATCGCGCCGTCTCCGGCAAACACCACGCACGACGCCACCGCCTGCTCGCCGCCGGTGTGACTGATATCGAAGCACTCGATTCGACGTGGCTCCAACGGCTCGCCGAGCAACTCGTCGAGTGCGGCAAAGCGGGCATCAATGTTGTCGCGACTGGCGAGACGGCCAAGCAGAGTCTGCTCGGCGTTCTGCATCGCCATCTGCAACCAGCGGCGCCGCTCTCCGCGAACGCGATGGGCAAAGCGCACCCGGCGGCCATGCTGCTGACGCACCGCTTCGCTCAGAGCTGCACTGTCTTCCACCTCCAGACTGAGGATTACTTCATTTGGCAGCCCGGCGTCATCCGGTTGCAGATAGTGGTGAGCAAGAAAAGCAGACAAGACAATTTCTGCGGATTCCTCGCCACGGGTGTCCGGCTGCCAGTTACGAATGCCAAGCACCCTGCCCGCCCGAATCATCATCACTGCAATAACGGCCATGCCATGTCTTGCGGCGATGGCAATAATGTCGAGATCGCCGTCGTCTGTTTCCACGTACTGCTTTTGCTGCACCGAGCGAATGGCGGCAATCTGATCGCGCAGCGCCGCTGCCTTTTCGAACTCGAGCGCCTTGGCAGATTGCTCCATTCGCGCTGTCAGCTCATCGGTCACGGCTCGATCACGCCCTTCAAGAAAGTCCGTTGCCAGTCGTACCTGCTCGGCGTAATCCTGTTTCGAGACCAGTCCGACACAGGGCCCGCTGCAACGACGGATTTCATACTGCAAACAAGGCCGGGTGCGGTTATGAAAGAAGCTGTCCTGACAGTTGCGCAGCCGAAAAATCTTCTCCAGCAGGTTCAGGCTCTCGCGGACGCCGGCTGCGCCGGGAAAAGGCCCGAAGTAGCGTGCCCCGGCACGGCGCTGACCGCGATGGAATGCGACTCTGGGAAAATCATCCGCTGTAGTGATCTTGATATAGGGATAACTTTTGTCATCCCGCATCAGGATATTGTAGGGAGGATGGAGCGACTTGATCAGTGCCTGCTCAAGCAGCAACGCCTCAGCTTCACTGCCGGTAAGGGTGGTTTGAATGTCGTGAATGCGCGCCACCAGCGCCCGGGTTTTTGGCGCCGACACGGTTTTCAGAAAATAGCTGGATAATCGCGCCCGCAGATCCCTTGCCTTGCCGACATAGAGAACTTTGCCGTCGCTGTCGAGCATCTGGTAGACACCGGGCAAACTGCTGCATGACAACAGGAACTGGCGGGAATCAAATGTCATGCAGAAATGGACTCAGCTTACGACTGCCGCAGTGGTGGCTTCATCAAGCATGCCCCAGCGCATGGCCAGCAGGGTCATTTCCACATCGCTGGCAATGCCGAGCTTGTCGAATATGCGATAGCGATAGGTGTTGACGGTTTTCGGAGACAGGCAAAGCTTGTCGGAAATGGCCTGCACCCGGTGACAGCTGACAATCATCATCATGATCTGCAATTCGCGCTCGGAGAGTAGCTCCATCGGCGCAGCGTCATTGCCGTTAAACGGCCGCAGGGCCATGGCCTGGGCAATCGCCGGGCTGATATAGCGCTGGCCGGCATAGACCACCCGGATGGCACGGACCATTTCGCTGAGATCTGCCCCTTTCGACAGGTATCCGGCCGCGCCGGCCTTCATCAATCGGGTTGGAAACGGTTCTTCCTCACAGACAGTAACGGCAATAACACGAACGCTGTCGTCATGACGGAGAATCTTGCGGGTGGCCTCAAGTCCGCCGATGCCGGGCATCTTCACGTCCATCAGCACCACATCCGGGCTCAGGTCACGGCACATTGCCACGGCCTGTTCGCCGCTGCAGGCTTCACCCACCACACTGAAACCGTTCACGTCTGCCAGCATACGGGTGATGCCCATACGGACCAGCTCGTGATCGTCCACCACCAGAACCTTGATCATCCCTTCTCTCCTGTTTGCCGTTAGCGCCCTCCGTGACGCCCCGCCTGTAGCAGATTAACGAGGATGCCACGCCGTTTGAAGGGGTTGAGCCTGAATGCCTGATACCCGTTCGACCAGCAGCCATGTTCTCTGGGCAATGTCCCAATACACCCCCATTCAGGGTAAGAAATCAGATATATATCAATCAGATGCCTCAGCGATATCAATGTGTTCTGACCCCGCCTAATCCTGGACTGGCAACTGCTGGCGCGCCCTGAGCGTCTGCCGGTGGCGACCGCGGGCATAGACCTCCCACACGGCCTGATCCGCCGGAGCCAGCAGGTAATCGGCTTGCAACAGCTCGGCAACAATGGCGTCGCGAACAAACAGGGCATTGTCGCGATCCGGCAACGGCCCCTGTCCCTTCTCCACCGCTGGCAACCGGCCCTGGCCGCCGGACAGACTGAGCAGGTGCAGGGAGCCGTCGCGATCGTCAGAAAAAACATACAGCTCAATACGACGATGCGCATGGCGGGCGGATATCAGTACAACCGGGGGAACAACGCGGGTCATCCAGTTCTCCGGACAGATAGCAGAATGATGCGCGTAAACGGGATGGGAGGGACCCATGGGGATAACAGGATATCTCGACCACCTGATCAGCGGGGTCGGGATTGATTCGCCCGTCGCTGTGGCGACGGACTCACCCCTGCGGGGCGCGCTGCGCGCGTCCTGCGCCGCTGGCGCGGCTTGTCGAACCGGTGGCTTCTCGAAATAACCACCCTCTCCGCCAGATAGCAAAAAGCCCCGCAGTGCGGGGCCTTTTGCTATCTGGCGGAGAGGGTGGGATTCGAACCCACGGAGGACGTTAATCCTCGGCGGTTTTCAAGACCGCTGCATTCAACCGCTCTGCCACCTCTCCGGAAGCCCGGCATCATAACCGGCAGAAAAATTGAGTCAAGCGGCGACAGCTCCCGGTTTCACTTGAATTCGGGTCCGGCTGACGTATCATCCGGCCATCTATGGAGCCAATTGTGATCAGGAGACATGTCATGCGAGATAACAGCCCCTATGCCGCGCCGCAAAGCACCGTCGTTTCAGTGCACGGCGAACAGGCCGCCCGGGTCCTTCGTAACACCTATATGCTGCTGGGCATGGCGCTGGCGTTCTCCGCTGCCTGCGGCTGGTATTCCATGTCTGCCGGTATCGGCTTTATCAATCCGATTCTGACGCTGGTGGTCTACATCGGCCTGCTGATTTTTACCAACGTGATGCGCAACAGTGCCGCCGGCATCCTCGGAGTTTTTGGCATCACCGGCTGGCTCGGCTTTACCACTGGCCCGCTGATCGCCGCTTACGCCGCCATTCCCGGTGGTATGGAGCTGGTGACGCTGGCACTGGGCTCCACTGCGGTAGTGTTCGTTTCGCTGTCGGCGATCGCATTGGTGACCCGCAAGGATTTCAGCTTCATGGGCCAGTTCCTGATGGTCGGCATTATTGTCGCCTTTCTGGGCGGTCTCGCCGCTTACTTCTTTAATTTGCCGACTCTGGCTCTGGCGGTGTCCGCTGCCTTTGTGTTGCTGTCATCGATGCTGATCCTGTGGCAAACCAGCGCCATCATTCACGGCGGTGAAACCAACTACATCATGGCCACCGTGACCCTGTTCGTATCGATCTACAACCTGTTCATGAGCCTGCTGCATCTCTTTACCGCGCTGGGCGGCGACGATTGATGCAATACAGCCTGCTGGTGTGCGCTGCGCCGGAGCATCCGGCCGCGCACACTGCATTGCTCACCGCCCGCGCCGTTCTGGCCCGGCACCACACCCTGAAACGATTATTTTTTTTCCGCGATGGCGTGCTTAATGCGCGCACTGATGCTGCGCATTACCAGCAGTGGCGACAACTGATCAGTGAGCATGGCATTGATGCCGTGCTCTGTGTATCTGCGGCGCAGATCCGTGGCATGGCTGCCGACAGTGACGTGTTGCCCTGGACCATCAGCGGCCTCGGCCAGTGGGCCGACGCGCTGCACAGCAGCGACCGGGTAATGAGCTTCGGATGATTCTTGTCCTGTGTCGCCACACGCCTGATGATCCCGGCTTCGCCGAATGGCAGGATCTGCTGCTGACTCTCAATCTGTTTGAGCTGCCGGTCACGCTGGTACTCAGTGAACCGCTGACCGCATACGCCCATGATCCACGCCTGCAGCAGCGACTGCGGCAACTGCAGGAAATCGGTTTGCGTGATTGTCTGGTGCAGACATCGCAGCCACTGCCGGCGGGGCTGCCGTTACCTTGCCGAAATATTGCCGATCCGGAACTGCGCAGCCTGTGCCGCAGCGCCCGTCACGTGGTGCACTGCTGATGCTTCACCTGCTAGGGTTTCCAGCGGATCGCACCGACCTGTTCAGCCTTTTGCTGAGCACGCTGAATGATGGTGACGAGGTAGTACTACTGGATGAAGGCCTGCAATGGGCTGCAAATGAAAGCGCCATGGTAGCGCTGCGCGGCATCGACCGCGTTGCCGTACACCAGCTTGGCGACACACTGCAGATGGATGGCGTCAGTATGATTACCGCAACGGATCTGGTTGTGCTGAGCGAGCAACACCCGGCCTGCTCATCCTGGTACCCGTAGGAGCGACCAATCGACCGCTTTTACACGTCGCTCAAAGGCGTGCCGGCAAACCAGTGATAGCGCGGATGTAATGTCACCACGGTACCGATAATAACCAGACTGGGCGCTGCCACTTCCTGCTCTGCCACCAAACCGGGCAGCGATGACAGGTTGCCAATGATGACCTGCTGATCCGGCATGGTGCCACGGGAGATCACCGCCGCCGGCATATCTGCCCGCATTCCCTGCAACTTCAGGTTGCTGCATATCTCCGCCAAACTGACCAGGCCCATGTAAAACACCAGAGTTTCGCCGGGCGTAATCAGGCTGCCCCAGGGCAAATCAACGGAGTTATCCTTGCGATGCCCGGTGACAAAACGAACCGACTGGGCATGATCCCGGTGGGTCAACGGAATACCGGCATAGGCGGCGCAACCGGCTGCCGCAGTAACGCCGGGCACCACCTGGAAATCGATACCGGCCTCGACCACACTATCGAGCTCCTCGCCGCCGCGGCCGAAAATAAACGGGTCGCCACCCTTGAGCCGGCAAACCTTTTTCCCTTCGCGTGCATAGTGAACCAGCAGGCTGTTGATCTGATCCTGCGGAACCACATGTTCGTTGCGCGCCTTGCCAACATAAACCAGATCCGCATCGCGACGCGCCAGCTCGAGAATGCCCGGCCCAACCAGACGGTCATAGAGGACGACATCCGCCTTCTGCAAAAGCCGCAGCGCCCGGAATGTCATCAGATCCGGATCACCTGGCCCGGCACCGACCAGATAAACCTCACCGCGTGACAGGGTTTCGCGGTCGGCATTATCCACCGCCTGTTGTAACAGGGTTTCGGCCTGCTGATCCTGACCGGCCAACACCCGCTCCATCAACGGGCCGTCAAGCAGCCCCTCCCAGAACAATCTGCGAGCGCCGACTTGCGGCAGCTTTTCTGCCAACGGTTTGCGGTAACGTCCCATCAGCGTAGCCAGGCGACCAAGCCCGGCGGGCAGCAGGGTTTCGATTTTTGAACGAGCCCAGCGCGCCAGCACCGGCGAGGCACCGCCGGAGCTGATACTGATCAGCAATGGATCGCGATCGACAATGGCGGGAAAAATAAACGTGCACAGCGGCGGATTGTCGACCACGTTAACCGGTAGCTGACGGTCGACCGCATCGGCATGCAGCTGCCGATTGACGTCCTGATCATCGGTGGCACCGATAGCCAGTGCTACGCCATCAAGCTGATCGGCATGATATTGAACGCGCAGAAGCTCACCGCCCTGCCGCTGCACCAGTTGCGCAAGCTCCGGCTCGATCTCCGGGGCCACGATTCGCAACCGCGCCCCGGCACGGTCCAGCAATCTGGCCTTGCGCAATGCGATTTCGCCACCGCCGACAACCAGTGCCAGCTGTTCCTTGAGACGCCAGGCAACCGGCAGATAGTCCATCGATTGCTCCGTCAGAGAGTTTCGCGGCCACCAAGATACGGGCGCAGTGCTTCCGGTACCGTCACGCTGCCGTCAGCGTTCTGGTAATTCTCCAGAATCGCTACCAGTGTACGCCCCACTGCCAGACCGGAGCCATTCAGGGTGTGCAGCAATTCCGGCTTGCCGGTGTCAGGATGACGATAACGCGCCTGCATGCGGCGAGACTGGAAATCACCGAAGCTGGAACAGGAGGAAATTTCCCGGTAGCAATTCTGGCTCGGAATCCAGACTTCAATATCGTAGGTCTTGCAGGACGAAAAGCCCATATCGCCGGTGCACAGCACCACCACACGGTAAGGCAAACCCAGTGCCTGCAGGACCGCTTCAGCATGACCAGTCAGGGACTCCAGCGCGGCCAAGGAATCCTCTGGACGCACCAGCTGCACCAGTTCGACTTTTTCAAACTGATGCTGGCGGATCATGCCTCGGGTATCACGGCCATGGCTGCCCGCCTCACTGCGAAAACAGGGGGTGTGACAGACATAACGTAATGGCAGGTGTGCCGGGTCCAGAATCTCGTCTGCTGCCAGATTGGTCACTGGCACCTCGGCGGTGGGAATCAGATACAGTTCTCGCTCGCCCTGCACCTTGAACAGGTCCTGTTCAAACTTTGGCAATTGGCCGGTGCCGCGCAGCGCCTCCGGACCGACCAGGTAGGGAACGTAAACTTCCTGATATCCGTGCTTGTCACTATGCAGGTCCACCATGAAATCGATCAGCGCACGGTGCAACCGCGCCAGCGACCCGGTCAGCACAGAAAAACGCGCTCCGGACAGCTTCGCCGCCAGATCAAAGTCAAGCCGGCCACTGGCAAGGTTTGCACCAATGTCGACGTGGTCACGAACAACAAATTCGAACTGCCGCGGCTGCCCCCAGCGGCGCACTTCGACATTATCTTCCTCACCCTTGCCATCCGGCACTTCATCCAGTGGTGGATTGGGCACGCCTAGCAACAGCGATTCGATCTGCTGATGCAGGCCTTCCGCACGGGCAACTTCGGCGGCCATCTCGGCATCAATTTTTGCCAGTGTATCCGCCACTCGTGCCTTGGCGTCATCAACACTGATACCGGACTTGACCAGATCGCCCACTTCCCGGGAGGACTGTTTGCGCTGCGCTTGCAGCTCCTGAGAGCGCATGTCTGCCTGCTTGCGCTCGGCATCGAGCGCCCGGAAAGCGGCCAGATCAAAATCCAGACCACGACGCGCCAGTCGTGCCGCCACCTGTTCGCCATCACGGCGTAATTCGCGAATATCCAGCATGAAAAACCATCCTGCCCGTTGCCTGCCGCCCGGGTTCGACCGGGCCGACGTGATCAAGGCCGGGATTATCGTTGAGATGGAGCGTCAGGTCACGTCCGGCTTGTCGCCGGGATAGCGCTGCCACTCGGCTTCGCGATTACGCTGCTGCCAGTCACGCAGCTTTTCGGCGATGCGAATCTCCAGCCCGCGCGGCACCGGTTGGTAGAACCCGGGCTGCCCCATGCCCTCGGGAAAATAGCTGTCACCGGCCACATAAGCATCCGGGTAGTCATGGGCATAGCGATACTCAGCACCATAGCCTTCCGACTTCATCAATTTGGTCGGTGCATTGCGCAGATGCAGCGGCACCTCATCACTGGGATGGCTGGCAACGAATGCCCTGGCCTGATTCCAGGCGCGGTAAACCGCATTGCTCTTCGGTGCCACCGCCAGATACACCAGCGCCTGGGCGATGGCCAGCTCGCCCTCCGGCGAGCCAAGCCGCTCCTGCACATCCCAGGCATGCAGACACAGGGTCAGCGCCCGCGGGTCGGCATTACCGATGTCTTCGCTGGCCATCCGCACCAGCCGACGGGCGACATAAAGCGGATCACAGCCACCGTCCAGCATCCGGGCAAACCAGTACAGGGTGGCATCCGGGTCCGAGCCGCGCACCGACTTGTGCAAGGCGCTGATCTGGTCATAAAAATAATCGCCACCCTTGTCGAAACGACGCAGGCTGTCACGCAACAACTCGTTAACCAGCGCCAGGTCAATTACCGTATCGGCCATGTCAAAGCCGATATCGAGCAGATTCAGCAGCCGCCGGGCATCGCCATCGGCATGATCGAGCAAACGTTCGCGGGCATCCGCATCAATACCTATGCCCCGCCCTGACTCCGTGGCGAGAGCACGATCAAGCAATCGGGCCAGATCATCGCGATCGATATTGCGCAGCCGATACACCCGGGCCCGGGACAGCAAAGCATTGTTCAATTCGAACGACGGATTTTCCGTGGTGGCACCGATAAAGATCAGGGTGCCGTCTTCGACATGGGGCAGAAAGGCATCCTGCTGGGCCTTGTTGAAGCGATGCACCTCATCGACAAACAGCACGGTACGCTGACCACGGGTCAGTCGCTGTTTGGCCTCGGCGACCGCCTCGCGAATTTCCTTTACCCCGGCCAGCACCGCCGACAGGGTAATAAAGGCCGCATCCACCGCCTGGGAAAGGATCAGGGCCAGCGTGGTTTTCCCGGTGCCGGGCGGCCCCCAGAGCACCATCGAATGCAGCTGGCGCTGTTCAACGGCACGACGCAATGGCTTGCCGGGGCCGATCAGATGCATCTGGCCAACGTAATCATCCAGCGACGTTGGCCGCATGCGTGCAGCCAGCGGCTGATGTGCCGTCGGCTGGCCGAACAGGTCACTCATTCGCTTTGCCGGATGACATCAACGCCTGCGGGCGCGATAAAGTTAAACAGTTTATTGCTCAGCTTGCCGTTTACCACCGTGTTGTGAAAGTCGAGCGCAGTTTGCTGACCGAGCGCATCTTCAAGACGCATGCTCTGTGGTTCGTCACCAATAAAAGTAACTTCAAGCTGCACAAACAGCGAATCATCAAGACGCGGCGCAAGATGATAGGTCACAGCGTTGCCGTTGCGATCCCCTTCGGTGATGACAAACGCCTCGGCCACGCTGGCCGGGTCGCCACCAAACAACAATGCCGGGGTACTGGCGCTGTTTTCGGTTAACGGCTTCTCCACCACCTGTTCCAGATCAACATCATATACCCAGACCAGCTTGCCATCTGAAACCGCAAGCTGCTCGAACGGCTCAAGGGTATGCCAGCGAAAGCGGTTGCCACGGGCCATATGCATATCGCCACTGGCTTCCTGCAACCGGGTGCCGCCCTGGTCCAGCACCACCTGCTCAAAACTGCCGGACAAGGTCTGTACCGCCGACAATCGCTTGACCAGCTCCTCAGTGGGGCCGGCAACAGCAACCATCGGTAAAGCAGTCAGCAGCATTACAGAAAAAGCTTTCATCAATATTCCTCAGTCAGCGCCACCCGGTGCCAGCACTTCGCGCTGGCCATTGTGGCCGGCTTCGCTAACCACTCCGGCCATTTCCATTGCTTCGACCAGACGGGCGGCGCGGTTATAACCAATCTTGAATTTTCGCTGTACCGACGAGATCGATGCCCGGCGCGACTGCAGCACAAAGGCCACCGCTTCATCGTAAAGCGCGTCCTGTTCAGCATCGTCGTCACCACTGGCGCCATCAAATCCTGGCATCCCGGTGTCGCCGCCACCTTGAAGAATTTCTTCCAGATAATCCGGCTCGCCGCGCTTGCGCCAGTCGTCACAGACCCGATGCACCTCCTCGTCTGAGACAAAGGCGCCATGAACTCGTTCCGGGACACTGGTGCCGACTGGCAAATAAAGCATGTCACCGTGGCCAAGCAGCTGCTCTGCACCACCCTGGTCAAGCACGGTGCGCGAATCGATCTTCGATGACACCTGGAACGCCATCCTTGACGGCACGTTAGCCTTGATCAGGCCGGTGATGACATCCACCGACGGGCGCTGGGTAGCAAGAATCAAATGGATCCCTGCGGCCCGTGCTTTCTGGGCAATGCGGGCAATCAACTCCTCCACTTTCTTGCCAACGATCATCATCATGTCGGCAAATTCATCCACAACGATAACGATATAGGGAAGCTTCTGCAGTATCGGCGCCGGCTCATCCAGATTCAGCGGATCCTTCGGCTTCCACAGCGGATCACGGATCGATTCACCTTTTTTCTCGGCATCCACCAGCTTGCGGTTGTAGCCGGCAATATTTCGCACGCCCAGCGACGCCATCAGACGATAACGACGCTCCATCTCAGCCACTCCCCAGCGCAGTGCAGCAGCGGCATCTTTCATGTCGGTGACCACCGGGGTGAGCAGATGCGGAATACCGTCATAGACAGCCAGTTCCAGCATTTTCGGGTCAATCATGATCAAACGGACATCGTCCGGTGTTGACTTGAACAGGATCGACAACAGCATGGCATTCAGGCCCACCGACTTACCGGAGCCGGTGGTACCGGCCACCAGCAAGTGCGGCATCTTGGCAAGATCGGCCACCATAGGATTGCCACTGATGTCCTTGCCCAGCGCCATGGTTAACGGCGACGGTGATTCATCAAAGGCGCGCGACGCCACCGCTTCGGTGAAACGGATCATTTCGCGCTGCTCGTTCGGAATTTCGATGCCAACGGTGGTTTTGCCGGGAATCACTTCCACCACCCGGACACTGATCACTGCCAATGAACGGGCCAGATCCTTGGCCAGATTGCTGATCCGGCTGACCTTGATGCCGGCAGCAGGCTGAATCTCGAACCGGGTAATAACCGGTCCCGGCTGCACCGCCACCACTTCAGCTTCGATGTTGAAATCCTTGAGCTTCATTTCCAGCAGGCGCGACATGGCGTCCAGCGCAGCATCGGAGAAGCCGCCACGACTGCCCTCTTCAACCGGATCCAGCAAGGCCAGCGGCGGCAAGGTACCGGTAACCTGGGCGGTGAACAGGGGCTGTTGCCTTTCCTTCTGCACCCGGTCGCTCTTCTCGACTTTCTGCACCGGCTTGACGATTGCCGGTGGTTTGCGTGTTTCCGCCTTCTTCTTGCCCTCCTCCACCACTTGCCGGCGCTGTTCCTGCACCTGCCGAGTCTTGCGACGGGCTTTAAGGGCCTTGATCCAGACCGGCACCTTGCGTGCCAGCGCCACAGTCAACGCACTGACGGCTGCGGCCAGACGAATCCAGGACAAATCGGTAAAGATGGTCATGCCGATCAGGAACAGGGTACCCAGCAGCAAGCTACCACCGAGCACATTGAAGCCGTCCAGCGCCGTGCTGCCGACCACCTTGCCAAAAATGCCACCGGCATCCTCGGGCAGAACACTGCCGTTACCGGCCAGATGCATATAGCAAAGGCCGGTACCGGCCACCATGGTCAGGATGAAACCCACCAGGCGCACCGAGAACATCGGCCACGACCCGGCCATGCCGGCGTGCCGCTCGCGCAACACGCGCACACCCCAGAAGCCGATCAGCAGCGGGAACAGAAAGGCCAGATAACCGAACAGCATGAACAGCGCATCAGCGAAAAAAGCGCCAGTGCGGCCGGCGGCATTTTCCACGGCCTGGGCACCACCCATGTAGGTCCAGCCGGGATCTTTCGGGTTGTAGGTGGCCAACGCCAGCAGCAAATAGACCGACAGCGCCAGCAATAGCAGCACCATGCCTTCCAGCAAACCGCGCTTGAGATGCCGTGACCAGCCCTGCTCGACCGATTTTGAAGTTTTGGAATTACTCAAAGTTTATTCACTAACCAGCTGAATTAAATCGGAATACTACTCTCTGAACCGGGCAGAGGCCAGAGCCATCCTGCCCCGAGACAGTGCTTTGCGGCGGATTGTCTGCC
>JBFHPX010000010.1:0-19162 GCA_041592575.1 Alcanivoracaceae bacterium | reverse complement strand
CTTGGAACCCAGAGCGCCGCGCTCCATCTTTTCAAAGCCAACGGCAATGACACACTCGGCGAGACCGCCTTCAATGGCCTGACGGGCAAGAAACAGTGCCGATGAGCCGGTAGAACAGTTGTTATTGACGTTCACCACCGGAATGCCGGTCAGCCCCAGCTCATACACCGCGCGCTGACCACAGGTGGAATCACCATAGACATAGCCACAGAACGCCTGCTCGACTTCGTTATAGTTGATGCCGGCATCGGCCAGCGCTTTCTTGCCTGCCTCGGCCGCCATGACATGGTAGTCATCACTGGCCCCCGGCTTGGCGAACTTGGTCATGCCGACACCGATTACATTCACTCGACGTTTCATCTTCGTTCTCCTGTTGTCTGTGTCAGCACTTCACAGTGCATCTTCAATCTGGCGAACCAGCGTGACATTACCGTCCACGCGCAGATCACCCTTCTGATACAGCTCGCGCAAACCGTGCTTGCCATCGACCCAATCGGCCAGCTGACTATCGCCAACCGTGACCGTGGCAACGACATCATCGGCCTTGCCGGCGGACAGCTTTGGCGGGCTAATGCTGAAGTCCATCACCCAGTCACCATCCGGATCACGCACCCGGAACTGCACTGCGCCGGAAAGGCCGGTCGCCTTCGCCAGCTTCTGTTCCAGTGTCGCCATGGACTCCGCCGCACGGGCCTGCTTCGGCGCCGCTTTTGCTGCGGGAGCCGCCGCTTTCGGCGTACCGGAAGCAAGGCGCTTGTCGCGCGCTTGCTCCACCAGTTTCGGGTCCATGCCCTGCAATACTGACAGCTTGTTCGACGCCATGATGTTGCCATGCACCTTCAGCTGCCCGCCGAAATAGAGCTTCTGCACTTCAGCGATATCGCCACCGAACAGGGTATTCACCAGCGCGGTATCCAGCTCCAGTGTCACATCCGGCTTATCCGCCATGCCCGAACCCGCAGCGCCCTTATCGTTCTTCAGGTCGATAAAGAAGCTCTGCTCCGGTTTATGGAAGACAAACTGGAACACCGTGTTGGTCTTGCCGACCAACTCCGGTTTGGCGGCGATATAGGCAGCAATACCGGTGAACACGTCATCCAGGGTCGGCTCTTGCGACACTGCTGCTGACGCCGGCTCTGCAGCGGCTGAGCTAGTGCCGCCGGCAGCAACCCGCTTTGCTCTGGCCTTTTCTACCAGCTTCGGATCCATGCCCTGCAGCACGGACAGCTTGTTCGAGGCCATCACATTGCCGCCGATTTTCAGCTCACCACCGAAGTACAGCTTCTGTACTGCCGCGAGATCGCCGCCAAACAGGGTTTGCACATGTTTGGTGTCCAGCTCGAGGGTGACATCCGCCTTGTCGATGCTGCCGGCACCGGCACTGCCCGGGGCGGATTTCAGATCAATAAAGAAACTCTTGTCAGGGTTGCTGAAGTTGAACTGGAACGAGGTTTTGGCCTTGTCCACCAGTGCCGGCGTCGCCGCCACATAGCTGGCAATCGCCGAGAACACATCTTCCAGCGTGACTGCGGTGTCAGCGGCAACTGTGGCTTCTGCCGGCGCTGCAGCCTTCGGCTTCGCCTCGACCTTCGGCACTTCGCGGTACAGCTCCACCGCCGCGTTTTTCAGCACCACTTCATCGCGCTCCTTGACCCGGGTTTCAAGAATGATGCGGTCATCAGACTGCTTCCACATCTTCGTGACCAGGGTTTCACCCGGGAACACGCTCTTGGCAAAGCGCACCTTGATGCTTTTCATCAGCCGGCCATCGTTATTGCAGAACGCCTTGATCACATGGCGACCGGCATAACCATAGGTGCACAGACCATGCAGGATCGGCCGGTCATAACCGAATGCCTTGGCAAAGGCCGGGTCGGCATGCAGCGGATTCCAGTCGCCGCACAGGCGATACAGCAGGGTCTGGTTGGCGTCGGTCTTTTCTTCAATCACCGCGTCCGGAGCACGATCCGGCGGCACATTGATATCCGCACTCGGGCCGCGATCACCGCCCCAGCCGCCAGCACCTTTCACAAACGAGGTCATCTCGTTGTAGGCAATCTCGTCACCGCTTTCATCGACGGTGGAGATGGCAAAGGTGACCACCGCATTCGGATCCTTATCGAAAGCTTCCTTGAAGCGGAAGATGTGCTTCAGCTTTGCGTTGCGCGGCAGCGGCCGGCGAATTTCGGTAAGCTGTTCGCCGTGCAGCAGACGATCAAAGCCGAAGTTCATCCCGGGCAAGGCGAACTTGCCCTCCTTCGCCGCTTTCAGCATGGCACCGATCTGTGGCATCACGCCAAAGGTTGGCAGGGCCTGAAAATCACTGCCCAGCTCGTAAACAAACTTGAGCTCGTCCTTGTCCATCGGATCACGGGCGGCGCCGACACTGAGCGCATACAGGGCCAGATCGTTCTCGTCGTAACAAGATTCCAGCTCCAGCTTGGCCTTGCTGGCCACATCCAGATCAATAAACTCGTTGCCGCCCAGGCTCGGGTTATTGATGTTATTCAGGATCGGCATAAAGGATTCGTTGACGCTGGTCGGATGCTCAGCGTCGGTGAAGTCGGTGATCTTCGACCAACGCGAGGCGACATCATCAATGCTGAACTTCTTGCCCAGCGCGAATACATTGCCCTGTGCCCGCTCCCAGCGCAGCTTGGCAATATAACCGGCGCCCACTTCGAACAGACCCTTGGTTTCCTGGCAGCTTTCATGGCAGAGCCAGGCCACCAGTGGGCTGACGGCTTCCGGGTTCAGGTGTTTGAGCAGCTCCGGCGGCATTACTGTTTCGGTCAGGCGCGAAGCCGCAATCGGGGCAATGGTGTTAACGAAAATGTTCTTGCCGCGACCTTCTTCGGCAAGACAATTTGCCAGGCCAGCGATGCCGAGTTTGGCGGCACAATAGTTGGCCTGACCAAAGTTGCCGTAAATACCGGCGGCCGAAGTAGTCATAATGATGCGACCATAGCCCTTCTCACGCATGATCGGCCAGGCGGCATGGCTGACGCTCATGGAGCCGGTCAGGTGCACTTTCAGAATCAGGTCCCAGTCTGCCTGAGTCATCTTGGCAAAGCTGACATCGCGCAGGATGCCGGCGTTATTGATAACGATGTCCACCGTGCCAAAGGCATCCAGTGCGGTCTTGACGATGCTCTCGCCATGCTCGACCGAGTCGTAGTTGGCGACGGCTTCACCGCCAAGCGCCTTGATCTCTTCGACCACCTTGTCGGCAGCAGCAGAGGACTTTCCGCCGCCAGTGGCAGTACCACCGAGATCATTGACCACAACTTTGGCGCCGAGACTGCCGAGCAGCAGGGCATGGGAACGACCCAGGCCACCACCGGCCCCGGTCACGATCGCAACACGACCATCAAAACGCAGCTTGCTCATTCTCTTCTCCCTTTTTCAGATAACAAAGCGGCCCCGAGGGGCCGCTTATCTCCGTGATCAGATACCGCGGGAAATCAGCTCTTTCATGATCTCGTTGGTACCGCCGTAGATGCGATTGGCGCGGGTGTCGATATAAGCGCGGGCAATCGGATACTCGAGCATGTAGCCATAGCCACCGTGCAACTGCACGCACTCGTCCACCACCTTGCTGAGCAGATCAGACACCCAGTACTTGGCGGCACAGGCCGCTTCCGGGGTCAGCTTGTTTTCCAGCACCAGCTCCATGCACTTGTCGACATAGACGCGGGCAATCTGGATTTCCGAACGCATTTCGGCCAGCTTGAAGCGGGTATTCTGATAAGCCGATACCGGCTTGCCGAAAACATTCCGCTGCTTGACGTACTCCACCGTAGTGGCCAGTGCGAACTCGGCACCGGACGCGCAGATAATGGCAATCATCATCCGCTCCCAGGCCAGCTCTTTCATCAGCATGATAAAGCCCATGCCTTCCATGCCGAGCAGGTTCGATTTCGGC
Organism: Alcanivoracaceae bacterium; assembly: GCA_041592575.1. Taxonomy (GTDB): domain Bacteria; phylum Pseudomonadota; class Gammaproteobacteria; order Pseudomonadales; family Alcanivoracaceae; genus PGZG01. The sequence goes on along the minus strand of JBFHPX010000010.1, from coordinate 15,237 downwards.
ACGCGAACGTTGTCGAAGAACAGCTCACAGGTATCCTGACCCTTCATGCCGACTTTTTTCAACGGCTTGCCCTTGGTAAAACCGGGGCGATCTGCCTCAATGATCAACAGTGAGACATCCTGAGCACCCTTGCCGGAATCACCGGTGCGCACCGCAACGACGGCCATGTCACACAGATAGCCGTTGGTGATAAAGATCTTGGAGCCGTTGACGATGTAGTCGTCACCATCTTTCTTCGCCGTGGTCTTGATGCTTTGCAGATCAGAACCGGTACCCGGCTCGGTCATGGCAATCGCGGTCACTGCTTCGCCAGTGGCCATTTTCGGCAGCCAGTGCTGCTTCTGTGCTTCGTTACCGAAGTTGTTGATGTAGTTGGCAACGATGTCGGAATGCAGGGAGAAACCGCTGGCGGAATCGCCGACACGCGCCTGCTCTTCCATCATGATCATGCTGAACAGGCGATCGACGCCGGAGCCGCCATACTCCTCCGGCATAGTCGGACACAACAGACCCAGCTCACCCGCCTTGTTCCAGAGATGCCGGTCCAGATGTTGCTGCTCTTCCCACTTGTCGTGGTGCGGCGCAATCTCGGTTTCAAAGAAACGACGTGCGGTGGCACGAAACGCTTCATGATCCTCATTGAACAGGGTGCGCGGCATCATCGGGTTAACCGGCGTGGGGACGTGGACATCTGCCATGGAAAAACTTCCTGTGTACCGGGTTGATGGAGTCGGCCTGGATGCTGGCCATTTACAATACGGACGTTCAACATGTTTAATGAAGGCCGATCACAGGTCAATGCCGGAAACGCCCGTCGGGGTGACATTTCCGCTCACGCCTGACAAACCCTGTCACCCGATGAGGCCGTAAAAGACCGATGTCTGTGTCAAAGCCAAGTACGGACGCACCAAAGGCCCGCCGCACCCAGGCCGAGCGCAGTGAGACCATGCGCCAGCGCATTCTGGATGCGACCCTGGAATGCCTGCAGAAGGATGGCTACGCTGGCACCACGGTGAGCCGAATTATTGAGGTGGCCGGCGTATCCCGCGGCGCACCGTTACACCACTTTCCCAGCAAGAGCGCACTGATTGCCGCGGCAGCGGAACAGCTGATTCGCCGTGTCTATATCCAGATGGGCAAGGCGGTGGCGAAACTGCAGGGCTCGGAAGACCGCCTGCATGACCTGATCTACAGTGCCTGGAAAAATGTCTTCAACCGGCCTGAACATATCGCCCTGCACGAGCTGCTGGTAGCCAGCCAGCGCGATGTTGAACTGGCGGCAATTCTGCAGAAAGTCTGGACTGCCGGTTATTTCACCCTCGGCAATGCCGCCGATCACTATCTGGAACCGACCCGCGACAAGGCCAATGTCCGTGAGATGATGATGCTGACCCAGTGGCTGCTGCGCGGCATGGCGGAAGATCTGCATATCGTCGCCGACCGCAAGCTGTTTGATCGCTACCTGAAACTCTGGTGTGAGATGCTTGCGGTACATCTGCGTGCCCGGGCCGGCGTCAACGAACCGCCACCGCGCCCGCCTCAATGGGACAGCTCACTGAGTAACCTGTGATGAAGAATTTCCTGAACCCGGTGCGCGGCGCTCTGGCGCCGGCCCGTCAACTTGGTGTTGGCAGAATGCTACGGGCGCTGCTGCCCGCGCTGTTACGCGGCAAGCCCGTGCAAATCACGCGCCATACCCTGCTCGCCCTCTGGCAACAATATGGCAGCCGGGAAGCGGTGATTGCCGGCGATGAACGCGTCAGCTTCGCCGAATTTTCCGATCGTGCCGTGCGTCTTGCCAATGTTCTGCATGATCACGGCCTGGGTGCCGGCGACAGCATGGCGTTACTGACCGGCAACAACGCGCTCTGGTTCGAGGCGATGGCCGCCACCACATTACTGGGCATGAAAATGCCACTGATTAACTGGCACCTGAACGAAGCGGAAACCGCTGCCTGCATTCGCCTGTCCGGAGCCCGGGCACTGCTGGTCACGGATCTGCTGCTCGGCAGGATCGACCCGGCGCTACGTGAAGCGCTACCACTGATTCTGGTGGCCGGGAACGACAGTGACGGCCTGCCGCGACTGGATGATGTTCTCGCCGGTGCCGGCACCAGCCTGCCGGATGGCGATATCGGCTTCTCACCAAAGCTGTTCAGCGGCGGCACCACCGGCACACCAAAATTTATCGAACTGGATCGCAGCAAGCTGCGCCAACGCCAGTCCAGCGGGCTGGCACCGGGCAAATCCACGCTGCTGCGGCTGGCCTGGCAATTGCTGTCGGTGCCGGCGCTGCTGCAGCTGGACCGGATCCGCGACCCGCACAGCAAGAATCTGCGCTCGCTGGTGTGCAGCCCGCTCTATCATGCCGGTGGCCAGGCCGCCGCGTTTCCGATCTTTCTCGGCGGCACCATTGTCACCATGGAAAAGTTCTCGGCTCAGGAATTTCTCCGGCTGATCGAGAAGGAGCGAATCAACTGGACCTTTGTTGCACCGACCATGCTGGAGCGAGTGCTGGCCCTGCCGGAAACGGAACTGCGCCGCTATAACCTGTCCAGCGTGCGCGTGCTGATGTGCAGTGCCGCACCCTGCCCGGCTAACGTCAAGCGCGATATCAATGCCCTGTTCCGCCGTCAGGGCAACCGCGGCGATGTCTTCCACGAGTTTTACGGCAGCTCGGAATCCGGCCCGGTCACCGTGTTGTTGCCAGAGGACTACACCGGCAATCCACAGCGCTATCACAGCGTCGGCAAGGCCCGGGCTGGCGATTGCCGGATCTTCGACATGAACAGTCAGTGCTGGGCTGAGGCTGGCCAGACCGGCAAGATCCTGCTGCGTAGTCCGGCGGTCTATGCGCTGGCGTATGGCGGTAAATCGGAAGCGGAAATGCGCAAGCACTTTGTCGAGGTCGACGGCGAGCTCTGGTACGACGACGGCCTGGCCGGCCATCTGGATAACGACGGCTATCTGTTTATCACCGGCCGCGACAAGGAAATGCTGATTGTCGGCGGGGTGAATATTTACCCGAACGAGATCGAGTTTGTCCTGAAACAGCACCCCGGCATTCTCGACGCCGCTGTGGTCGGTATGCCCGCCGGAGATCTGGGCGAAGTCCCGGCAGCGGTGGTCAGCTGGCGCAGCAATGTACCGCGGGAAGCTGAAGCCGAGCTGATCGATTTCTGCAAGACACAGGGGCTGTACGGATTCAAATTGCCGCGGCGGATTATTATCACCGATGACCTGCCCCGCGACGGCGCCGGCAAACTGCGGAAAAACGAGATCCGCAGTCAGTACGGGCTAAGTGACTGAGTAATACACCAGTGCGGCCTGCGTTGCCGCACTGGCCTGAAAGCGCAGGTTTTCACCACTGCCCAGCGCCTCGGCGGATATCGGCTGCTCATTTCCCGCCGCGGCTATCGCACCGGCGCCATTGATCAGATAGAGCCGAAAATCCCCTGCCTGCGTCAGCTCTTCGGCTTCAGCCAGCGTCACCAGATCCAGACAGGTATCGCCGCTACGATAAACGCGCTTACGCCCCTGCTGTGGCCAACCTGCCTGCTCGTGCTGCGCCGCCCCTTGCGACTGTTGCGGCTGCATCCAGATCTGGATTATCCGGTTCGGCCTTTCGTCCGGATTTACTTCGTTATGCTCAAATCCCTGTGCGCCAGCGCGCTGGATCAACACCTCGCCGGCCTCATACAGGGATTCGTCACCAAGCGTACCGCGATGCAGCAGGCGCCCGCCCATCACCAGGGTGATGATATCGATATGCCGATGACTATGGCGGCCCGTGCTGCCATAACGAAGAAAATGGGCATCGGCGAGATAGACAAAGGCACCGAGCCCTTCTGCCGCCTCCGCCTTGCGGTGATCGCCGAACACGCGGCGATCCATCACATAGTGCCGCTCACGCAAGCCGGCAAAGCCGTCGATGTCGATATCCCGCGCCGAGATAATGTGCATGTCCGCCCCGCTCCCCGGTCTTTCCGAGAAAGAACAAAAGGCCAAAAATCTATCCCGGCACCACCAGATAATCCTTCTCCCGAAACTCCTTCATCTGATTGGCATACTGGGTAGCAAACCCCGGATACATGGTGGCGTTAAAGCCATCCTCGGTCAGATACCAGCTCATGCAACCGGAATTCCAGTTGGTTTTTGCCAGCCGCTTCTGGATGCCCTCGTTGTACTGCTTCTGCACATGCGGCTTCACATCCAGCATCTTCAGATTCTCACCGAGAATCTTCTGAATACCACGCACCGCATAATCCAGCTGCGACTCCATATACACCAGCGCCGAGTTATGCCCCGGCCCGGAGTTCGGCCCAAACGTCATAAACAGATTGGGATAGCCTGCAACATTGATACTCTTGTAAGCCTGCGCGCCGCGCGACCACTCTTGCGCCAACTGCCGGCCACCGACGCCGGTCACCGGGAAGGGCGTGCCAGTCTTGCTGACGTCAAAGCCGGTAGCAAACACGATACAGTCGAACTGATGCTCGATGCCCTCAACAGTGCGAATGCCATTCTCGCACATGGTGTAGATCGGCCAGGTAATCAGCTTGCAGTTTGGCTTCTGCAGCGCCGGGTAATAATCGTTGGAAATCAGCACCCGCTTGCAGCCAATCCGATAGTTCGGCGTCAACTGCCGACGCATCCAGCGATCCTTGACCTGATTGTGCAAATGCCAGCGCCCGACCCGCTCGGCGATCCTTGTCAGCGGCGAACTCCAGATCACCGCCAATGCCATGGACTCGTGCGCCAGATACAACGCCTGCCGCAAGGCAGACTGGGTAAACGGCAGCTTGCGAAAAATTTCCTTGTTCCACTCCGGCGTTTCAAAATCCGGGCGCGGCATCACCCAGCCCGGCGTGCGCTGGAACACGGTCAGATGCTCCACTTCCTTGACCAGCTCGGGAATAATCTGAATGGCGCTGGCACCGGTGCCGATCACCGCCACTTTCTTGCCGCGAAAATCATAGCTGTGATCCCAACGCGCACTGTGAATCTTGTGGCCCTTGTATTCATTGATGCCGGGCATATCCGGGAAGCTGGCGTTCGACAACGGCCCTTGCGCCATCACCGCGGCACGGCCACTGAACACCTCACCCTCAGCGGTGGTGGCGCTCCAGAGACCTTTGTTTTCATCGAACTTCAGCTCCTGCACGTTCTTGCCGAAGCGGATGTAACGCGCAAGGCCGAACTCTTTGACCAGATGATGGATATAGCCAAGGATCTCGCGACTTCCGGAGAAGCTGCGCGACCAATCCGGGTTCTGGGCGAAGGAATAGGAATACAGATTGGAGGGAATATCACAGGCCGCACCGGGATACTGATTATCGCGCCAGGTACCGCCGACCTCCGTGCCGCGCTCGAGGATGACGATGTCATTGATGCCTGCCTGCTGCAGGCGAATCGCCATGCCCAGACCGGCAAAGCCGGCGCCGATAATCAGTACTGCCGCCGGCTTATGGCTGACGATTGTTGCCGGCGCGCCACGTTGTGTGCTGACAGCCTTGCTGTCCGCAGCAGTTTTGGCTGTCGCCTTGCCAGTTGCCTTTCTCTTGGTGGCAGGCTTTTTCGCCGCAGTGGAAGATCGGGCAGTTTTGCTGGGCGTATCAGTCATGACGGTCTCAACTTGCAAGGATATGGGTCTAAACGGCTACGGGCCGGTTCGCCCGGCCCGGTCGCTCGAACATCAGGCCGTAGGCTGCCAGGTCAGCTCCTTCACCCAGCTCGGCACCGCCGGCAGGATCCGACGTGGAATCAAGCCAGTGACCTTGACCGCCAGATCAACCGGGATGTGATAAAAGCGGTTGGAACGTTTGACCATCACGGAACCATGATGCTGGATAAACTGATACCAGAGGTTGCGTCGCCCCGCCTCGGTACGACCACCGATTTTCTTGAACTTGCCGATTGCCGCATACAGCTTTTCTTCCGGCAGCCCCATCCTGACAACATTGTCGCGCATCTTGTTGAGTAGCGGCAGGTAAGCGGCAACGCCCAGCATCAAGCGCGGATCTAGCATCGGTGCCAGAGTCTTGACCATCTGGATGGTGGTCTTGTTGTGACCCTGCATCTCCATCACGGTGAAGCCGACACCAAGATGACGGGACTCGTCGTCATTGATCTTATCGAAAACCTGATGACAAACCGGGTCGTTGACGGTCTCCAGCAGAAACGTACACAAGGCTCCATCAAGAGCCACTTCCAGCATCGGTATCACTGTGCCCAATACATAGTACGGCATCTCGTCGGCATAGCGATCCAGCCACTCAATGACCAGGCGCAAATTTACATTTGGCTCCGGAATCTCGTCTCCCTCAAGCATACCCCAGCGTTTCATCAATGCCATTTCAGCATTGGCGTGGCGTTGTTCTTCGGCATGAAAATAGCCGTAAAGCTGACGCAGGGTTTCGGTGGGCGCCTTCTTTGCCATCGCAGCAAAGCCACGGGCGCCGACATGCTCGATCCACATCAGATCGACCATAAAGTCTTTCAGCTGCGGCCACTGCTCCGCAGTAACCAATTCCGCACCTGGCGCATCCCAGTCGATGTCCGCCAGCGACCACTGGGTGGCTTTGACTTTTTCCAGCATCTTGTCGAGATCGATCATCGCCATGGTGTATCTCCTCAGGTCCGGAAATGAACTACTGATTTCACAGTTTTGCTGCGGCCAACCGGCTGAGCAGACCGGCGCCACGGGTATAGATTGACGGCACAAGACGCTTGGCCCGCCAAATAGTGCGGGCATCAAGCTGAGGCAGGACATACAGCTGCCCACGATCGAGCGCATCGAGTGTCGTTTTCGCCACCCGCTCGGCGGAAATACCGGTCCACTGCATCAGTTTTGAAGCCAGCTCGGAGGCGGCGGAGGGCGTCCGGGCATCGCGCGCAATATTGGTTTTGACAAAAGTCGGGCACAGCGCGGTGACGGCAACACCGGTGCCGCTCATTTCCGCCGCCAGCGTTTCCGACAGCGCCAGCACCGCTGCCTTGCTGACGTTGTAGGGGCCCATCAGAGGTGCCGCTGCAAAACTTGCCGTTGAGCAGACGTTGATAATCCCGCCGCGGCCCAGCGCACGTAGTTTTGGCGCAAACACATGGCAACCGTGGATCACGCCCCACATATTCACGCCCATGGTCCAGTGCCAGTCCTCCATCGAAATCTCGCCGATATTCAGACCGCCGGCACCGACGCCGGCATTGTTCACCACCAGATCCACCGGGCAGCCCAGCCAGGCTTCGGCCTGCTCCGCCAGTCGCTCGACCTGATCCAGCTTCGAGACATCGCAGGCAAAGGCGATGGCGTCACCACCGATGGCGCGGATCGCTGCGGCGGTCGCCTCAGCGGTCACCGGGTTGATATCCGAGCACACCACTCGTCCGCCACGGCGCGCCAGCTCGTGGGCAAAGCCCTCGCCAATACCACTGCCGGCTCCGGTAACAACCGCACAGGCCTTGCGAGAATGCTTGCTTGAAAACATCACGGAACCTCGACTGCTGTGGTCCAATCGGCAAATAGCCATTGACCATGTCACTGATGACTGACAAAGTATTCCGAATCATTGTTCGGATTCAATTCGGATTAGGACTTTCCCCTTATGCCGCGCAAACCCCAGCAACAACGTGCCAAGGCCACGGTCGACTCGATTGTCGAGGCCGGCTTTATCTGCCTTGGCCGCTACGGCATTGAGGGCAGCACCACCCGACATATCGCCGATGTCGCCGGCATCAGTGTCGGCTCGCTATACGAGTACTTCGCCAACAAACAGGAAGTCATGGATGCCATGTACCAGCGCGTAGTGGCGGACGTGGTGGCGATGATCCAGCCATTGACGCCAAAACTGGTGAAGATGGGTATTCGCGAGGCGGTTCGCACCCTGCTGTATGAATTTCGCGAGCTGTTGCTGCGCGACGATGGCCGTTACCTGAAGTATGCCGGTCAGGCCGTCAATATCGCCCACCGCGACAATCTTGAGCCGATCAACAAGATCCTGATGGATCTGGTGGTGCAGTACGTCATGCATCACCCGGAAGTGACAAAGATGCCCAACATTCCGGTGATGACTTATATCGTCATCAATGGCGGCATGTTCTCGGTACTTCGTCATCTTGGCGAAACATCTCCGACGATTACCTTTGATCAACTCGCCGAAGGGTTGGTGGACATGGTTGGTCACATTGTTGACGGTGAAATGAAAAAGGCAGAGAAGCCATGACAGACATTTATCAGGCGGTGATTATCGGCGCCGGATTCGGTGGCCTGGGCATGGCCATCCGGATGAAACAGCAAGGCGTTAACGATCTGCTGCTGATTGAAAAAGGTGACGATGTTGGCGGCTGCTGGCGCGACAACACCTATCCCGGTTCGGCCTGCGACGTGCCCTCGCATTTGTACTCGTTCTCCTTTGAAGGCCACTATCCCTGGAGCCGGCGCTTTGCTCCTCAGGCAGAAATTCTCGGTTACCTGCGCCACTGCGCCAGCAAGTACGACATTCGCCGACACATTCTTTTTAACACCGAAGTCAGCGCCGCCGAATGGCAAGATCAACAGCACCACTGGCGCATCGAGCTGAGCGACGGCACCCATGTCACCGCCCGTGCCCTGATTACCGCCACCGGCCAGCTGAACCAGCCGGCCTATCCACCACTACAAGGGATCGATGCCTTTCACGGCCGGCATTTTCATAGTGCCCGCTGGGATCACAGCGTCGACCTTCAGGGCAAAACCGTAGCCGTGGTCGGCACCGGCGCCAGCGCCATCCAGTTCGTTCCGGAGATCGCCAAAGTGGCCGCTAAACTAACGCTGTTCCAGCGTTCCGCCGCCTATGTGATCAGCAAACCGGATCGCGCCTACAGCAAACTTGAACACCGGATTCTGGAGAAATGGCCAGTCAGCCATACGCTGGACCGGGCTCGCATTTACGCCGCCAACGAAGCCCGGGTTCTGGGTTTTACCTCGTTCCAGAAAGCCATGGAGTTGTACAAGTGGCTGTTCCGCCGTCAGCTGACCAGCCAGATTCAGGACCCGGCACTGCGCGAAAAGCTGACCCCTGACTACCCGATGGGCTGCAAACGCATCCTGATGTCAAACGATTACTATCCGGCACTGGCACAGGACAATGTCGAGGTCATTAATCACGGCGTTCAATCCGTCGACAGAACCGGCCTGACCGACAGCAAAGGCGTACATCATCTGGCCGATGTGATCATCTATGGCACCGGCTTTCGCGCCACGGAATTTCTCACCCCGATTGATATCCGCGGCCGCGATGGTCGGCGACTGAATGATGTCTGGCTGGATGGCGCCGAAGCCTACCTCGGTATCTGCGTACACGGCTTTCCGAATCTGTTCATGCTCTACGGCCCGAATACCAACCTTGGTCATAACTCGATCATCTACATGCTGGAAAGCCAGTTTCACTATGTGTTGCAGTGCCTTGAAAGTCTCAAGGAATATCCGCTGATGGAGGTGCGCGACGATGTGCAGTCAGCATTCAATCAACGCATCCAGAAGCAGATCCGGGAAACCATCTGGGAGAAAGGCTGCAATAGCTGGTATAAAACCAAAAGTGGCAAGAACACCGCCAACTGGCCGGGCTTTACCTTCGACTATCGTCGCCGTACCCGACACCTGAACCTTCAGGATTTTCGATGTAGCTGACGATAGTCACGCGGTGATTGTCCCATCCAGCGCCGGAATGCACGACCAAAGTTGGACGGATCGCTATAACCCAGCAATCCGGCGATATCATCCACCGAGCGCTGGCTGTGCAACAGATACTCCACCGCGAGCCGCTGTCGCAATTGCTCAATCATGCTTTGATAACTGGTACCGGCCTGCTGCAATCGACGCCGCAAGGTGCGCGTGGTCAGATGCAACTCTTCCGCCACTTTCTCTAACGAGTTTTCATCGACCAGATGGCGCCGGGCGATATCGCGCACCCGGCTGACAATATCATTGCTCTCCCCGGCCTGACGTAATTCCTCCTCGCAACGTGCCGCCGCCAACGCCGCCAGATTCGGGTCCGCCGTGCTCAGCGGCATATCCAGCCAGGCTGCCGGAAACTGCACCTGCATCCAGGCGCTGCCGAACTGCAGATTGAGACCGGTTTTTTGCCTCCAGCCCTGATGATGTTTCTGCTCCGGATAGGGCAGACAAAGCGTGATCTGCTGCGCCAGCATGACGCCAAACATCTGCTGCCCGATGCTGAGAATCGAGGTAATCACCGCGTCCGCCACCAGCTGGGTCAGATCGCCAAGGTCATAGCGCTCATCCAGCAGCAACGCAGCAGACTCGCGGTCGCGTTCAATGCGAATATCAAACAGGCTGGTGCGGGTGCGCAAATAGCGCACCGCCAGATCAAAGGCATCACCCAGTGTCCGGCTCGACTGAAAGGCATAACCGAGAAAACCGTGACTGCCAATATTCAGCGACACGCCAAGCCGGACGCCAAGATCCGGCGATGCATCAATCGCCTGGACGTTACGCAACAATTGCAACGTGGCCGCCAATGACATGCGTCGTCCCGGCTCCTGCAACTGCGCCCGGGTGAGCCCTGTGCCCGCCAGCACCCGCTCTTGATCCACCCCCCTTTCACCCTGCAGGCGACAGAGCAGCTCGCCATAGTGGGCGAGCAGCACGCCCTCTGCGGCATTGATGGCAACTGTCATGATGGCCTCCAATGACCGATTTATGGCTGAAGATAACCTTCTTGTCGTAGAGGACACAAGTAACATCAACGAATGTCACATTGATTAGCAGGAGGTCCAATGAACGCTGTCTCTGCACCCGCCAACGCTGCTCCGGCCAGCAAAGTCCGCCGTCTCGCCGGTGCCAGTGTCGGTATTCCGCCACGCCATCTGGATTTCCGGATGCCGCAAGCGCCGCGCTACTTTCTCGCTGACAATGCCACGGCCACCACTTTTCTGGCCGTGCTGTCCGCATTTTTTCCGCCGGGGGAGCGCTTTTTCATGGAGTCCGTGCGCAACTTCCGCAAGGACGTGACCGACCCGGTACTGAAGGCAGAGATTGCCGGCTTTATGGGGCAGGAGGCGATTCATGGTCGCGAACACGAGCGCCTGAACGAACTGCTCATGGAGCAAGGCATCAATACCAAAGTGCCGGAAACGGCAGTCAAGATGGCGCTGAAAGTGCTGGAGCAATTCTCACCCAGCCAGCAATTGGCCTTTACCACTTTTATGGAACACTTCACCGCACTGGTCGGCGAACAGCTGCTGACCGACAAGCGTTTTCAGGAGCACGCGGACGGTGAAATGCTTCAGCTTTGGCTGTGGCATGCGCTGGAAGAACTGGAACACAAGGCTGTCGCCTATGACGTGTATGACACTATCGGCAACAGCCGTCTGGAGCGGCTGATCGCGTTCCCGATGGTAGCGTTGGTGATGTTGCCTGCGGTATTCGGCAGCTGGGGTTATCTGCTGGCGAAAGAAGGCAAGCTGTTTGATCGCCAGGACCTGCGCAAGGGCCTGAATCTTATCCTCGGTGGCAAGCGCGGGCTGATCAGTCGCATTCTGCCAAAGATGGGCCTGTTCGGGCGCAAGGACTATCACCCGAACAAGAAAGACACCAGAGCACTGGAGGCGGAATGGCGCGAAAAACTATTCGGTGAAAGTGGCACGCTCCGTGACCAGGTGAGCAACCTGCAATCGCTGCTGCACTGACAGTATCGGTCCGTTAGAGCGCTATCAGTTTTGCTGCGCCTATCCAGGGTTCAACGGATTACTGTTGAACCCCTTTTTCAAGGGTAACGAGCATGCCGGTTCAGGGGCCGTTTATTGCCACTCCGCTGCGGAATCATATTCCGGAGCAGTTGGCCGCACTGGTGCAACGCACCAGTGGCAAGATCACCGACCGGGACAAGAAGCTGGGCATCGACCTGCTTGTCGATGCCTACTGCGATGTGGTCGATCACACCCTGATTGGCTTATTGAGAAGTTCCTGATTCTGCAACATCAGGAGAGCGTCGCCTGAGACATGGCGCCATGAATCCTGCATAAGCTTTTCAGGCTTTTATTGTTGCTCGCTCAATAATGCCTGCGCAGTCGATACCCCGTGGCAACGCACCATAGTTGTGGTGACCAATGCCGGCCAGACGCGATGCGCAGAACCCCTCTGCCACGGCCTCAGGCGCATGTTGCACCAGCAACGCCCCCTGTAACGCCAGCGCCATCCGGTCAACCACATCGCGGGCACGGTACTCGAGATCCGACCGGTCAGAGAACGCGCCCTTAAGCACTTTCACATGCTGATCAAGATGGCTGTTGCCGCTCCTGGCCTTGGCCAGCTCGGCAAAGAACGCGTCGACCACGGCAGGCGTTTTCTGCATGGCGCGCAGCACATCAAGACACTGGACATTACCGCTGCCCTCCCAGATTGCGTTCACGGGTGCCTCCCGGTACAGGCGCGGCATCATGCTGTCCTCCATCACTCCGCTGCCACCAATGCATTCCATCGCCTCATAGGTAAAATTCGGAGCGCGCTTACATATCCAGTACTTACCGACGGCGACACCAAGGCGCATCAGTAACGCTTCGTGCTCGTCAGCTTCGCTGTCCAGTGCCCGCGCCATGCGCATGCCGGTGACCAGCGCCGCTTCGCTTTCGATGACCATGTCCGCCAGCACGTTCTGCATCAACGGTTGCTGATTGAGCACGTTACCGAAGGCATGACGAATCGAAGTGTGATGTAAAGCCTGCGAGGCCGCCATGCGCATGGTGGCTGCGGAGCCGATCATGCAATCGAAGCGAGTCAGGCTGACCATTTCGATAATGGTACGCACACCCCGGCCTTCCTCGCCAACCAGCCAGCCCATGGCGCCACGAAACTCAACTTCACTGGAAGCATTGGAGGCGTTACTGAGCTTTTTCTTAAGCCGTAGTACCTGTAGCGGATTCTTGCTGCCATCCGGGCGCCAGCGCGGCACCAGAAAACAGCCGAGGCCGGCTTCGGTTTGTGCCAGCACCAGAAAGGCATCGCACATCGGCGCCGACAGGAAGAACTTGTGGCCGACCAGCTCATACGCTTCGCCGGCACCACGCGCGGCGATCGGGTAAGCGCGGGTGGTATTGGCACGGACATCGGAACCGCCCTGCTTTTCGGTCATGCCCATGCCGATGGTGACGCCCTGCTTCTCGCTGTCCGGCACGTTGCGCGGGTCATAAATACGGGAGGTGATTTTCGGTTCCCAGTACTCGGCCAGCTTCGGCGTGGTGCGGATCGAAGGAATCGCGGCAAAGGTCATGGTGATCGGACAACCGTGACCGGCTTCCACCTGCGATTGCATATAGGTGTGCGCGGCACGGGCGACATGAGCACCGGCTTTCGGATCAGACCAGGGGGAGGAGTGCAGGCCATGCTCAATCGCCGTCTGCATCAACGTATGATAGCTGGCGTGGTATTTGACCAGATCAATGCGATTGCCAAAACGATCATGGGTATCGTATTCCGGCAGATATTTATTCGCCTGAAAGCCCAGTTCCAGATAGTCAGCGCTGCCGACTAACGCACCAAACGACTGCAGCGAGGATTGCGCCCAACCGGCACCTTCCCGCTGCACCGCCTCCTGCAAGGCACGATCCTCGGTAAACAGGTTGTAGTTCACCAGCTCACGGGAGACATTCTCCACCTTATGGGTATCGGCCATGAACAGACTGCTCTGGCAATCATTTTTCGGCGCATTCATATTCAGGCCTCCTGGATTCAGCGCGCGACTGACGAGACAGTACGCAGTACATCAAGGTACCCCGGTGGCGGCGGCACTTGCTGACGATGGCGCAACATTCGGTGCATATCATGTAAACGGAACCAGGGCACCGATGCCATCACATGATGTTCGATGTGGTAGTGCACCCGAAGCGGCGCAACAAAAGTCCTGGCCAGCCAACCGGCTCGGGTGGTACGGGTATTGCGAAACATATCGGCGCTGCGCTCGGTGCAGGCATGCTCAGCCAGCGAACGGATACGCAGAAAAAACGGAAACGGCGTGATGTATGCGAGCACCCAGAACGGATACAGCCAGGCGTAGCCAGTCAATGCCAGCAGCGCAAGAATCACACCATTGGCAATCAGCATCGGCAGCATATTGCCCAACAGCATAGCAACGTGCTGATACCAGCGTTTGCCGTCTCGCGGTATCCAGACCACATCGTTGGCCACGGTCCACTTGAGCAGGCCAGCATCCTGCAGTACCCGGCCAAACAGGAATTTCAGTCCGGTCAGACCGGACAGATCGCGGGCAAACTTGCGCAGCAGCGAGGCTCGAGTGGTCGGAAATGGCGCGATCAGGGAAATATCGGTGTCCTCGTCGCTGCCGGTACGAGTGTGATGGACCAGATGATGAACCCGATACTTGTGCAGATCATTCCAGATCGGTCGGGCGCAGAACCAGTCACTGAGGACGTCATTCAGCCAACGGGTTTTGAACAGGGTGCCATGGGAGGCATCGTGCATCAGAATGGCCAGACACAGCTGGCGACCTGCAATCACTGCCATCGCCAGCAAAAACAGCGGCACGGCAACCCACCATGCCTGAGCGCTGGCCCAGGCCATCAACACAAACGACAGCGCGATAATGCCCCAGGTGGATGCTATCGCCCAGCCGCCCATCAGATCGGAACGGGCGGTCAGCGCGCGGATTTCATCGCGACTGAAAATATCCGTGACCCGACGCCGGGTCACCGCGCTGTGGCTGAAGACTTGCTCATTACTGATTCCGACATCTGGCATAGACATGTCATCACTCACTGCAGGGTTTGCCCGGCCCGGCCGTCTTCCGACACCAGGGCCTGCTGCTGATACAGGCGCTGCCACAAGGCGTAACCAGCGCGGTCAAATTTTTTCACCGTCCCGATAAAGGCATGACGCGCCTCGGCATCCACCAGCGGTGCCGGCAGCAACGGATCAAACACGATCTGCCGAATGGCCCGGCCGCCGAGCAGAAACGATTCCCGCGCGGCATCTTCCAGTTCCAGTTGCTCCGCTTTTTCCAGCCAGCGCTCAAGCTGCTCCCGCTGACGCAGATAGCGCTGATTCAACGCCTCGCTGTCCCACAGGGTACGCAGCCGCCCTTCCCTTTCCGCGTCAAAATCACTGGCAATAAACACCGCCGCGTCCGATTCCAGGCCAAGCGCATGCAGACGCCGGCGAATCGAATCGGCGCTGCCGACCAGATTGTCCGGACGGACGAACAGGTCACGTTCCAGCTCCCGCAG
>JBFHPX010000009.1:0-21316 GCA_041592575.1 Alcanivoracaceae bacterium | reverse complement strand
CCGGCCGCAATCATTGCCTCCACCGTGGTGTTTGTGGCGCTGGCGCTGGCCATGTTCGGCCTTTACGAGCTGCAGCTGCCGGCAGTACTGCGTAACCGACTCAATGCGCTGGGCGATGGTCGCAGTGGCGGATCCCTGTGGGGGGCCGGCTTGATGGGGGCCATTTCAGCGCTGGTGGTATCACCCTGCGTGACACCGATTCTGGCCGGTGCGCTGGTATATGTGGCCGCCAGTGGTGACGCCGTAACCGGCGCGCTGAGCCTGTTCTCCCTGTCCATGGGCATGGGCCTGCCATTAATTCTCGCCGGCACTGGTGGCGGCCACTTGCTGCCCAAGGCTGGCGGCTGGATGGAGGACATCAAACGCTTTTTTGGCGTGATGATGCTGGGCGTGGCGATCTGGTTGCTCGATCGAATCATCCCGGACGCCGTTACGCTGGCGCTCTACGGCCTGCTGCTGGCGGTTTACGGCACCTGGCTTGGCGCCCTGGAACCGGTGCAGGAAGGTCAGTCACGACTGAAACGCAGTCTGGCGCTGGTGCTGGCACTGTATGGCGCGATCATGGTGGTCGGCGCTGCCGGTGGCGGCACCGATCCCCTGCAACCGCTGAATCGTCCGGACACCGGCGGTAGTGCCAGCGGCACCACACAGGCCACAGCTCAGGGGCCGTGGCTGAAGCTGAAAGGCACTGAAGCCCTGCAGCAACAACTGGACGAGGCCCGCCGTAACGGCCAACCGGTACTGGTGGACTTCTATGCCGACTGGTGTGTCGCCTGCAAGGTGCTGGAGGAGAAAACCCTGAATCAGGCGGATGTGCTGGCAGCACTGGCCATTGCCAACTACCGGCTGATCAAGGCCGATATCACCGAAATTAACCGGGAGAATCAGGGCATCATGCAGCGTTACGGCATTATCGGCCTGCCCTGCCTGATCTTTTTCGATGCCGCCGGAAACGAGGTCGGCGGCAGTCGGATACTCGGCGAAATGGGACCGGAGTCCTTTATTTCACACCTGAACACGAAGGTATCTGCAGCGAACAGGCAGTGATTTGTAACCAGCCTTGTAAATCACTTTCAACTGCATTCATTTCCCCCTAGACTCTCCGGTCATCAGGGAAAGGCGTCCTATCGGCGCCTTTTTCACGGAAGATCAGCGCAATTAGCGGATTTTTTGCCGGGGAGCTGCGAAATTGGCCACCATTCTCGTTCTGCATGGCCCGAACCTGAACCTGCTCGGCAGCCGCGAGCCGGATACCTATGGCCGCCTGACGCTTGAGCAGATCAATCAGCAACTGCTGGATCAGGCCAAGTCGCGCGGCCACCACCTGCAGTACCTGCAGAGCAATGCCGAGTACGAGCTGATTGACCGGATTCAGGCTGCCCGCAGCGAAGGCATCGATTTCATCCTGTTCAACCCGGCTGCCTTTACCCATACCAGCATCGCCCTGCGCGATGCCCTGCTGGCGGTGGCCATTCCCTTTATCGAAGTGCATCTGTCCAACGTGCACCGCCGGGAAAGCTTCCGCCATCACTCCTATTTTTCTGATATCGCGGAGGGCGTCATCGTCGGGCTCGGTGCCGATGGTTATCGTCTGGCTCTGGATGCCGCCCTGCGCAAACTTGAACAACAGTGAATTGAAGACAGGAACCGTCAATGGATATTCGTAAAGTCAAAAAACTGATTGAGCTGCTGGAAGAGTCCGGTATTGACGAGCTGGAGATTCGCGAAGGCGAGGAGTCAGTTCGCATCAGCCGCAATCGTGGCGGCCACGCCATGCCGGTGCAGCAAACCTACTATGCCCCGCCGCCGCAAGTAGCGCCGACGAGTGCTCCGGCACAAACCGCCAGCAGCACAGACAGCGCCGAGCGCAAGCCCGTCGGCCATGTGGTTCGCTCGCCAATGGTTGGCACTTTCTATCGCTCGCCATCACCGGAAGCGGCTTCTTTTGTTGAAGTAGGCAAGCAGGTCAAGGCCGGCGACGTGCTTTGCATTGTCGAAGCGATGAAGATGATGAATCAGATTGAAGCCGACAAATCCGGCACCATCGAAGCCATTCTGGTGGAAAACGGCGAACCGGTGGAGTTTGACCAGCCCCTGTTCAGCATCGTCTGACGGGGGGGATACGTCATGCTTGAGAAAGTTCTGATTGCCAACCGCGGTGAGATTGCTCTGCGAATACTGCGCGCCTGTCGCGAGCTCGGCATTCGTACCGTCGCGGTTTATTCCAAGGCTGACCGTGACCTGATGCACGTGCGCCTTGCCGATGAAGCGGTCTGCATTGGCCCGGCACCCAGCTCCCAGTCCTATCTGAATATCCCGTCGATCATCAGCGCTGCAGAGGTCACCGACGCCGATGCCATTCATCCGGGCTATGGCTTTCTGGCCGAGAACGCGGATTTTGCCGAAATCGTCGAGCGCTCCGGATTTACTTTTATCGGGCCACGTGCGGAAACCATTCGGCTGATGGGCAACAAGGTTTCCGCGATTGAAGCGATGAAAAAATCCGGTGTGCCGACTGTTCCCGGCTCCGGTGGCCCGGTAGGCGAAGACTCAGACGAAGCGCTGCGCCTTGGCCAGCAAATAGGCTACCCGGTGATCATCAAAGCCGCCGCCGGCGGCGGCGGTCGCGGCATGCGTGTGGTGGAAAGTGAGCATCAGCTGCTCAACGCCATAACCGTGACCCGCTCGGAAGCAAAAAACGCTTTCGGCGACGACACCGTGTACATGGAGAAATTTCTCCAGCATCCGCGACATGTTGAAATCCAGGTGCTGGCCGACGGTCAGGGCAACGTTATTCATCTCGGTGATCGCGACTGCTCGCTGCAGCGCCGCCACCAGAAAGTGGTGGAGGAAGCTCCGGCACCGAATATTCCCGAGCATATCAAGCGCGAAGTGGCAGAGCGCTGCGTCAAGGCCTGCAAGGAAATCAACTACCGCGGCGCCGGCACCTTCGAGTTCCTGTACGAAGACGGCCATTTCTACTTTATCGAAATGAACACCCGGGTTCAGGTCGAGCATCCTGTCAGCGAAATGATCACCGGGGTTGATATCGTCAAACAGCAGCTGCTGGTGGCCGGTGGCACCCCGCTACAGATTACTCAGGATGATGTGAAGTTTTTCGGCCATGCCATTGAGGTCCGGATCAACGCTGAAGATCCGGGCAACTTTACCCCCAGCCCTGGCAAGATCAGTTACTTCCATGCTCCCGGCGGCAACGGCGTGCGCGTCGACTCGCATGTTTATTCCGGTTATACCGTGCCCCCCTACTATGACTCGCTGATTGGCAAGCTCATCACCTGGGGTCCAGACCGTGCCACGGCCTTTGCCAGAATGCGTAACGCACTGGAAGAGGTGGTGGTAGAGGGCATCAAGACCAACATCCCGCTGCATCGCGACAGGATCTTCCGTGACAAGGGCTTCGCCGCCGGCGGCGTCGACATTCACTATCTGGAAAAGAAGCTGCGCAACAGCTGACCACCAGGGTTTTCCCGGCAGCTCCCGTCGGGAAAACCGTGGCATAATCGCGCCCCCCGTGACTGGCAGGAACTACCATGGCCTGGCTGCAAATCCATATTCCGTCCGATGCGGCGCGCACCGACGCCCTGCAGGAGCTGCTGGCGGAGCTTGGCGCCAATGCCGTGACCTGTACCGATGCTGCTGACCAACCACTGTTTGAACCGCCTCCGGGGGCCACCCCGCTTTGGCAGGAAACCGTTATCACGGCACTGTTCGAAAGCGACACGGATCCGGACCTGCTACGTGCCGCCATTGAATCCGCTGCTGGCGAACTCGCCGACTACCGCCACGAACTGATCGAAGACCAGCCGTGGGAGCGGGCCTGGATGGCGGACTTCCACCCGATGCAATTCGGTCAGCGACTCTGGATTGTGCCGAGCTGGAGCGAGGCACCAAATCCGCAGGCTGTAAACCTGAAGCTGGACCCGGGCCTGGCATTCGGCACCGGCACCCACGAAACCACCTCGCTCTGCCTTGAGTGGCTGGACGGCGCCAATCTGAACGGCCGCACGGTACTGGATTTTGGCTGCGGCTCCGGAGTGCTGGCCATCGCCGCCCTGCTGCTCGGCGCCACCCGCGTTGACGGCTGCGATCTCGACCCGCAAGCGTTGCTGGCCAGTCAGGACAATGCCAGGACGAACGGCGTGGCCGAGCGGTTGCAATGTTATCTGCCCGAAGCGATGCCGGAGCACAGCTACGATCTGGTGCTGGCCAACATTCTCGCCGGACCCTTGGTCGAGCTGGCCCCGTTACTGACCCGCTACTGTCGCCCGGGGGCCGATCTGGTGTTATCAGGCATTCTGGTCGGGCAAAGTGATGCGGTGCAGGCGGCATATCGCGATAGTTTCGAGTTATCTTCCGTCGTGCAGAAAAATGACTGGGTTCGCATTCATGGCGTCCGGCGCGGATAAATGTCAGCCGGCCCCGTGCATCGGCTTGCCGCCGGCAGCCGGCTTGGGTAACACTGCGACTCAGGATCAACAAGGAGTCCGTCGCCGGCATGGCAGCGCAATATAGAACCCAGTGCCCGCATTGTGGCGCCCAGTTTCGAATCAGCGAACAGCACCTTGCCCAGGCCAAGGGTGCGGTACGCTGCGGGTCCTGCCTGAAGGTGTTTCAGGCCACCGACCACCTGCTCACCGAAAAGCCGGCCGCCAAAGCGCCCGCGCCGACGGCAAAACCCGCCTCCCGCTCCAGGGCGCCACAGAAGCCGGCCACCGACAACAAATGGGCCATGCCGGAAGACAATCCCCGACCGGCGCCTGCCGAAGCACCGGTCAGCAATCGCTGGACGCTGGATGACGACCTCAGCGACGACATGGAGGATGCCGTTCCGGCGAAGCTGGTGGATGAACCCGAGCCTGCCCCAATCCAGTCCAATGACACCAAGGTGTCGCTGGGGTCACTGGAGCTAAGCGACTCCTTCATGTCACTGGACAGCGATGATAAAGACGGCCTTGGAGACGAAAGCTTCTCCGATATGGCCGGGGCAGGGAAACGCAACCAGAGTGACGACAGCGACGAATCCTGGGCAGAGAAGCTGCTGGAAGAGCTGGACGACAGTGCGCGTCCAGCGCCTGTGCCGGTCCGCGCGGACATCATGTCGCTGACAGAGCGCGAAGAGGACCAGTCACGACGGCAGGAAAAAGAACAGCGCAAACAGCGCACTACTCAGGCAAGCCAGAAACAGGCGGATGAAACCCCGGACTGGGCGATGGATTCCGGTGATTTTTTCAACGAGGACACACTCGGGGTACTGGACGAAGGCAGTGGCGAAATCGCCGCCATTGACCTGCCGCCGGTCGAGGAGCGCAAACCCGCCCGCGTCGTCAGCCTGCCGATGGACAGCCTTGGCAGCCAAAGTGGCGAGCTGCTGAAATGGGCCGCCCTGTCGCTGGCGGCCGTGCTGGTCTTTACCAGCCAGTATCTGATATTCAATTTTGCCGAGCTGTCCCGGACCCCGACATGGCGGCCTTTCTATGCCAACCTCTGTGGCGCCATCGGCTGCGCTCTGCCGAACCCTTCCGATGTCACCCGACTGCGAGGCGCCAATCTGGTGGTCAGGGATCACCCTGCAGCCGAAGGCGCCCTGATCGTTGATGTCATTGTCTTCAATGAAGCCGAATACCCGCAGCCATTTCCGTTGCTGGAGCTGGGGTTTACCAACCTCAACGGTCGGCCGGTTGCCAGCCGCAGGTTCGGACCGTCGGAGTACCTGCGCGGCGACCTGACCGATATGGCCCAGATGCCACCCGGCGTGCCGGTGCGCTTGTCTCTGGAGATTGTTGACCCGGGCAGCGAGGCTCAGAACTATACCCTGCGCTTCCTGCCGGCCCCAACGCAGGGCTGATCAGACAGACACCGCCAGCGGCCGGAATCCGGCCACTGGCTGTAAACACCGCTTCCCCCCCTCGGTCGGCTTGTCTATCATCGCCTCCCCTTCAGTACTTGCCGGTAACGGAGTCCGAGGATGCAGATCGGCCCCTATCAGCTCAGCAACAATCTGGTGCTGGCCCCGATGGCCGGCGTCACGGACCTGCCGTTCCGGCAACTGTGCCGACGTCAGGGTGCCGGGCTCATAGTTTCCGAGATGCTGACCAGTGACCCGAGTCTGTGGCATTCACGAAAGAGCATGCGGCGCCTGCCCCATGCCGACGAACCGGGCCCGGTATCGATTCAGATCGCCGGCGGTGACCCGCAGATGATGGCCGAGGCGGCTCGATTGAATGTCGACATGGGCGCGCAGATCATCGACATCAACATGGGCTGCCCGGCGAAGAAAGTCTGCAAAAAACAGGCGGGGTCGGCGTTGCTCCAGGATGAAGCGCTGGTGGCACAAATCCTGGAAGCCGTTGTGAGTGCCGTCAAGGTTCCGGTGACACTGAAATTCCGCACCGGACCGACACCGGAAACACGTAATGCAATCCGCATTGCACAGCTGGCCGAGGCTTGCGGCATTCAGGCACTTGCACTACATGGACGCACTCGCGCCTGCAGATTCAACGGCGACGCCGAGTACGAAACCATTCGGGAGGTGGTAAAAAGCGTGTCGATTCCAGTACTTGCCAACGGCGACATCGACTCGCCGGAAAAGGCCCGTAAAGTGCTGGCATCCACCGGAGCCGGTGGTATCATGATCGGCCGCGCAGCCCAGGGGAATCCCTGGATCTTTCGCGACACCGCCGAATGGCTGGCATCAGGCACATTGCCGCTGGCCCCGACGGTGCAAGAGGTGCAGGCACTGGTGGTAGAGCACCTGCATTCGCTGCACGATTTTTATGGCATCAACGCCGGCATCCGGATCGCGCGCAAGCATCTGGGCTGGTATACGGCGAACCTGCCCGGGGGAGAAGATTTCCGCCAGCATTTCAACCGTATCGATGATGCCGGGGCGCAGGAACGCGCAGTCGCGCAATTTTTTCACAATCTCAATGCCGTTACTGATCGGGTTCGCTTTGGTCGGTACGGTGAAGTATCTCTCGCCGACGGATGCGGCGGTGACCAGAACGGAGCAAAGGCAGCATGACCTCAGCAGCACGCAAACTGGATTCTCTAGACACCCCGGAACAACGCAAGCCGGAGCTCACCCTGGCCCAGGCAGACAGTCGCGACACCCTGCGCAACTGTGTCCGCCGTTCACTGAACGATTTCTTCCGTAACCTCGACGGCGAGAACGTCAGCGAGCTTTACGACACGGTACTCGCTGAAATGGAAATCCCCCTGCTGGAGAAGGTGCTCGAGTACACCCGTGGCAACCAGACCCGGGCCGCCGAAATGCTCGGCCTCAACCGCGGCACCCTGCGCAAGAAGCTGAAGCAGTACGGCCTGCTGTAAGGGCCGCCCGACCACCCGAGGGGCAGAGTTTCTGCCCCTTTTCATTTATAACCGACCACGATCAGGATTTTCCGATGAGCAAGGCTGTAGAACGCGCGCTGATCAGCGTTTCCGACAAGACCGGGCTGGTGGACTTCGCCGCCAGCCTGACCGCCCGCGGCATCAAGCTTCTGTCTACCGGCGGCACCTTCCGGGCTCTGAAAGATGCCGGCATCGCCGTGCAGGAAGTGTCGGACTACACCGGTTTCCCGGAAATGATGGATGGCCGGGTCAAGACCCTGCACCCGAAAATCCACGGCGGCATCCTTGGCCGTCGCGGTCAGGACGACGCGGTGATGGCCGAGCACGGCATCGGCCGGATAGATCTGGTGGTGGTTAACCTTTACCCGTTCAAGCAGACCGTGGCAAAGCCGGACTGCACGCTGGAAGACGCGGTGGAAAACATCGATATCGGCGGCCCGACCATGGTCCGCTCGGCGGCCAAGAACCATGCCCATGTCGGCATCGTTACCAACCCGTCAGATTACGCCCGGGTGCTGGCCGAGCTGGAAAGCCACAACGGCGAACTGAGTCTGGAATTCCGCTTTGATCTGGCCATCAAGGCGTTCGAACATACCGCCGCCTACGACAGCGCCATTGCCAACCATTTCGGCAAGCTGGTCGGCAATGGCAACGCCGATTTCCCGCGCACCATCAACCTGAATTTCATCAAGACCCAGGACATGCGCTACGGCGAGAACCCGCATCAGAAGTCGGCGTTCTACACCGAGGAAGATCCGGCCGAGGCATCGATCAGCACCTCCCGCCAGCTGCAGGGCAAGGAGCTTTCCTACAACAATATCGCCGACACTGATGCCGCGCTGGAATGCGTCAAGTCATTCGTCAAACCAGCCTGTGTGATCGTCAAGCATGCCAACCCCTGCGGCGTGGCCGTCAGCCTGGACGGCATCGCCGCTGCCTATGAACTGGCCTACCAGACTGATCCGGAATCCGCCTTCGGTGGCATCATCGCCTTCAACCGCGAGCTCGACGCTGCTACCGCGAAACTGATTGTCGACCGTCAGTTTGTGGAAGTGATAATTGCACCGAAAGTTTCCAGAGAAGCTCTCGAAGTCACCGCCGCCAAGCAGAACGTGCGGGTGCTGGAATGCGGCGAGTGGGGCAGCGAACGTATTGCCGCCCTCGACTACAAGCGCGTCAACGGTGGTCTGCTGGTACAGGATCGTGACAACGGCATGATTACTGAAAGCGATCTGAAAGTAGTGACCAAACGTGTACCGACCGAAGCGGAAATGCACGATCTGATCTTCGCCTGGAAGGTCGCCAAATTCGTCAAGTCGAATGCCATTGTCTACGCCAAGGGCCGTCAAACCATCGGCGTTGGCGCTGGCCAGATGAGCCGGGTCAATTCGGCGCGCATTGCAGCCATCAAAGCCGAGCATGCCGGGCTGGAAGTCAAAGGGGCAGTGATGGCGTCCGATGCCTTCTTCCCGTTCCGTGACGGCATTGATAACGCTGCTGCCAACGGCATCAGCTGTGTCATCCAGCCGGGCGGCTCCATGCGCGATGCGGAAACCATTGCCGCTGCCGACGAACACGGCATGGCCATGGTATTCACCGGCATGCGCCATTTCCGCCATTAACCGCCGCCACTGACCGGAGCAGCAGCGATGAAAGTACTGATTATCGGTTCTGGCGGACGCGAGCACGCACTGGCGTGGAAAGTGGCGCAGTCTGCGGATGTCAGCAAGGTTTTTGTGGCGCCAGGTAATGCCGGTACCGCAGCCGAGAACAAGGTAGAGAACGTTGCCATTGATGCCCTCGACAAGGCTGCGCTGGCGGAGCTGGCCATTCGCGAAGGCATCACTCTGACCATTGTTGGCCCGGAAGCGCCGCTGGTGGACGGACTGGTGGACTACTTCAAGGCAAAAGGCCTGAAGTGTTTCGGCCCGACTCGTGGCGCAGCCCAGCTGGAAGGTTCGAAAGCCTTTACCAAGGACTTCCTTGCCCGCCACCACATTCCCACCGCCGGCTATGGCAACTTCACCAATCTTGATCAGGCCCTCGCCTTCCTCAGGGAGAAGGGCGCACCGATCGTCATCAAGGCAGACGGCCTGGCCGCCGGCAAGGGTGTGATCGTCGCCATGACCATGGACGAAGCCGAAGCGGCGGTACGTGACATGCTCGCCGGCAATCGCTTTGGCGATGCCGGCCACCGGGTGGTGATCGAGGAGTTCCTGGAAGGCGAAGAGGCCAGCTTTATCGTCATGGTCGACGGCAACAACGTGTTGCCGATGGCCACCAGTCAGGATCACAAGCGAGTCGGCGACGGCGACACCGGCCCGAATACCGGCGGCATGGGGGCCTACTCCCCGGCCCCGGTGGTGACCCCGGACATCCATGACCGAATCATGCAGGAAGTGATCTATCCCACCGTGCGTGGCATGGCCTCCGAGGGCAACCCGTACACCGGCTTCCTTTACGCCGGCCTGATGATCGATGCCAGCGGCACACCGAAAGTGATCGAATTCAACTGCCGCTTTGGCGACCCGGAAACCCAGCCGATCATGATGCGCCTGCAATCTGACTTGGCAGTCCTGTGCCTTGCCGCGCTGGACGGCAAGCTCGACAGCGTCGAGGCAGTCTGGGACCCGCGCCCGGCACTGGGCGTGGTAATGGCTGCCGGTGGTTACCCGAATGATTATCGCAAGGGAGATCGTATTGATGGCCTGAGTGGCGCCGATGCCGATGACCTGAAGGTATTCCACGCTGGCACCCGACTGCAGGATGGCCGCGTGCTGACCCACGGCGGCCGGGTGCTTTGCATCACCGCGCTGGGCAGTAACGTTGCTGCAGCCCAGGCCAGAGCGTATCAGGGACTGGCCGGCATCCACTGGGCTGACTGCCAGTATCGTCGTGATATAGGCTACCGGGCTGTGGCCCGGGAAACTGCCGACAGCTGAGCCACAGCGGCAGGTTGGACTTGCCGCATGATTCACTTCCATAATCAGGCACAGACAACTCAGGGGACAGGGATACCATGGCAGATTCGGGAATCAATCTGAGCAGACTGCACGACTTCATTCCGTTTGACTGCCTGTCCGAATCCCATCTGCGCGACATCGCCGGGCAGATTCAGGTGATGAATCTTGCCCCGGCCCGGGTCCTGTTCAAGCGTGGCGAACGCACCGATCTGGCCTACTTTCTGATTTCCGGTGCCGTAGATCTGATCGATGCAGCGTTTCAGGTGCGTAAATTCCCCGCCGACGATGACGAAAACTATCTGGCACTGGATAACTACCCCGAGCACACCGTCAATGCCATCAGCACCGAGGCCTCCGTGGTCTATGCCATTGAGCGCGACAAGCTTGATCTGCTGATGACCTGGACTCAGGCCGCCGAGTCCATGCTGGAAGACGATGACGACAGCGCCGAGCGAGACTGGATGGATGCGCTGCTAACGTCCGGGCTGTTTTCACAGATCCCACCACAGAAAATCCAGTCCCTGTTTGTGAAGTTTGAAGAACGTGAGGCAAAACTCGGCGAGCAGATCGTTCGCGAAGGAGAGTCGGGCGATACCTTCTTCGTAATCAAGCAGGGCAAGGCGATGGTGACCCGCGCACAGGGCGTCAAGCAGGAAACACTGGCTGCCCTGACCACCGGTAACTTTTTCGGAGAGGATGCACTGATTTCCGATGCGCCGCGCAACGCCACCGTCACCATGACCAGCGACGGCGTGCTGATGGCGCTGGGCAAGGACGACTTCCGCTCGCTACTGCAAGACTCTGTCATCCGCCACCTCAAGGAAGAAGATGTCGAAAAGATGGAAGAGGAAGGCGATCACGCGATCGTCCTGATTGATGTGCGCTTGCCTATGGAGTTCCGGCATGACCGTACCTCCGGCGCTCGCAACATTCCGCTTAACGAATTGCGCCGACAGATTCGTTCGCTGGAGAAGGACTTTGTTTATGTGCTCTGCTGTGATGGCGGACGCCGCAGCGAACTCGGCGCCTATCTGCTGACTGAAGCAGGTCTGGACGCCTATGTACTGGACCGGCCAAAGGCGCAGGATGCCCCGGAAAACACCGAAGAAAACGCTGATCAGGCCTGATCGTATCTGGCGATGGCTTGCCATTCTGGTGACGGGATCGATCGCCGGCATGGTGCTGGCATCCCCTCCTCCACCCTATGTCATTGATGACCCCGCCGACAGAGGCAGGGTTACCATCTATACAGAGTATCTTGCCGACAAAGCCGGAACGCTGACGCTTAACGATATCCGCAGTGGCAATCATGATGACCAGTTCACTCCTGCCCGACGCGGCAGCCAACGCCTTGGTTTTCATGACAACCCGTTCTGGCTGCGCCTCGCCATCCGTAACAGCACCGATCAGAGTCTGCAGCGGGTACTCGAACTCTCGCCCGGACTGGGCTCCAGCATTACCTTTTACGAACCTGGCAAGGACGGCTATCGGGAGCGAACCAGCGGCACCGATCAGGCCATACCCTGGGCCGACATGCGTAGTCGGGAGCAGCTTTTCCTGCTACGCCTGCCGGCCAATGAAACCCGTCTCTACTACATTCGCATCGTCCCGACACTGACGTTTGGTTTTAGCCTGAGCCTGCACGATACCAATGAGCAGGCAGAACGCCAGCTCAGCCGTGATCTGCCCTATCTGTTCCTCGGCGGCCTGATGGTCGGATTAATCCTGCTGTCGGCCGGACTTTGGCTAAGTTCGCGACAACCATTATTCCTGTATTTCTTGCTATTCGAGTCAAGCACCCTGTTGGCGATGGCGGCCGCAGCAGGATTTGTCGGCGTTTACTGGTTTGCACTGCCTGGCCTGCAACCACGCATGGAAACTTTTTTCGAGCTGTTGGCGATTGCACTGGCAAGCCTTTTCAGCATCCACTTTCTGCAGCCAGCCCAGCGGCTTCCGTTTCTCAACCGACTATTGCTAATCATGGCAGTTGCTTACGCCGGCCTTGCCCTGTTCAGCCTGTCCCTGCCGGTCCAGAACGCAGGCATGCTTGCCTATGCCGGATCCTTCGTGGGAGCTATCGCTTTCGCTCTGGCAGGTGTGGCGGCCCTGCACGTCGGCTTGCCGCGGGCATGGCTGTTCCTGCTTGCCCGCGGCAGCCTGCTATTGGCCGTCGTGGTCGCCAGCCTGTCAGCATTCGGCCTTCTCCCTCTGGACATGCCTTTACCGTTGCTGGTGATGTATGCGATGGCACTGGAGGGAGTACTGTTTTCCGTCGGGCTGGTGCTGCATCGGGAGCATGCACTGCGTCAGGAACTGGTTGGCTATCAGCAGCAGGTACTGGAAGAGTCTCTCTGGCGTGCGCGAAGCGACACCCTGGCCCGCGTCAGCCATGAAATCCGCACACCGATGAGCGGCATCCTCGGCATGGCGGAGTTACTTGATGACACTCCGCTGACACCAAATCAGAAAGAGTGCGTTCGCTCGATCCAGTCGGCGGGTGAGAACCTGCTTCGCATCATCAACGATGTGCTCGAATACTCCCGTATCGAACAGGCCGGCAGCAACATCAACAGGGAACGCTTCGACCCGGGCGAACTGGTTATGGATGCGCTGGAACTTTTCCGCGAACGCGCCGAAGAAAAGCAAGTCGAGCTGATTCCGCATATTCACTCCAACGTGCCAGCGATGGTGGAAGGCGATCCCGGACGCCTGCGACAGATTCTCACCAACATTCTTTCCGCCTGCGTTCGTCATGCCGGAGCCGGCGAGCTGGTGGTGGACGTGGCCCGTGACCCGTCAGGCCGTGCAGATCATTTGCGGATAGAGTTCGAGGGCTCGGCACTGAAGCATATTGGTGACCGCCTGCGGGCGCTACAGGACAGAGGCAGTGAACACCACGACGATGCCACCGATCTGGGCCTGAGCATCGCCCGTCAACTTAGTGAGGCGATTGGTGGACGCGGCGGTGTGCGCGACGGCCGCCGCCATGGTCAGCTTTGCTGGATCAGTGTGCCGTTGCCGGAAGTGGAGAGTGACACAGACAGTGAGCCCGAGGATTCACCGCAAGCACTGCAGGGCCGGCACATGCTGGTGGTGGACGATTCCAGCACCGTTACCCGGGTGATTCGTCATCAGGCGCTGAGCTGGGGCATGCGGGTTACTGTCTGCCATGACCCACGCGAAGCACTGGCCAGCATCCGCATGCAGGCCAACCTGAAGGACCCTTACGATATTGTCCTGCTTGATCACCTGATGCCGGGAATGAACGGCATGCAGCTGGCCACCCGCATACACGAAGACCTGATGATCAGTCATCCGCTGGTGCTGGTCATGCTGACCGGTGTTCAGGATGCGCCCACAACCAATCTGGCTCGCAATGTCGGCATCCATAAAGTGCTGACGAAACCGGTTTCCGGCAGACGTCTGCGCCACGCCCTGACGGAAGCGCTGGGCATGCTCAATCATCAAGCCGGAACCGGGCAGGAGAATGTGATGCCTGATCCGTCACTGCGAATTCTGGTGGCGGAGGATCACCTGCTTAGTCAGAAGGTAATTCGTGGCATGCTCGGCAAGCTCGGGCTCGACGCCGATGTCGTCAGCAACGGTCTGGAAGCCCTCGCAGCAACGCAGGAAAAGCAGTACGACCTGATTCTGATGGATTGTGAGATGCCGGAAATGGACGGCTTTGAAGCAACCCGCCGCATTCGCGAGACTGAGCGTCGTCAAGGAAAAAAACCGGTGCCGGTAATTGCCCTGACTGCGCATATTCTGCGTGAGCATCGCGAACGCAGTCTTGCTGCCGGCATGAATGCCCACGTGGCGAAACCGGTGGAGCTTGGCAATCTCGCCGAAGTGATTGTCGGCTTCACTGGCAACAGCATCAGCCCTGACGCTGGCGATAATTCGCTGGCGACTCATCAAACCAGCGACGAAACGCGCGGGTAAAGGAACTCTGCTCGGCAAAGCCTAACAGCAAGCCGATGTCGGTAAGCGACAATCGGGCGTCCTTGAGGTAAAGCTCGGCCAACGTCCGCCGCAGACCATCGAGCACTTCCTGAAAGCCCAGCCCCTGCTTGCGCAGTCGTCCTTGCAAGGTTCGCTCGGCAATATCCAGACGTGTCGCCACCTGCTCCAGAGTGGGCTCACCTTCCACCAGCAGGCGAAAGATCTCCCGCCGCACCGCCGCCACCAGATTGGTGCGGCTGTCATAGTCGGCCATCAGCTGCGCCGCTTCACGCTCCATCAGACCGCTTAGCCCGGGGTCTGCATCCCGCAGCGGCAGGGCGAGCAGCTCAACTGGCACTTCAACGCCATCGAAGGAGGCTGCAAACTCCACCGGACAACCGAAATAATCCCGGTAGCGCTGCTGATCTGCTGCTGTCGCATGTCGAAAGCAGACCCGCGCCGGGGACGCCGGTACATTAACCAACTGGCGCGCAAAGGTTACCCAACCGGTAATCGCCGCCTCGGTCAGGAATCGCCCCGGCTCACCGGTAATCGGGCAGTGCCAGATCAGTCGTAAAAGCTGACCATGTCTCTGCGCTTCGGTGTGGCCAAGATTGCCGGTCAGCTTTTCAAAGCGGATCAGCTTGTCGATCGCCTCACCAATATCCCGGCTGGCGAGAATGACGTAGCCAAGCACCTGATAGGATCGTGCTCGCACCAGCCGGCCGATTTCGAAACCCATGCCCGGATCGGCGCAATGCGACAGCACGACCAGAAACAAACGCATGACATCAACCAGCGGCAACAGACTGTCGACCCGTTCGAACATATCCGCCGGCAAGCCTGCCTCTTTCAGCAGCGTCGCCATGTCGAGCTGATACCGCTGCGCCAGTGCCGGCAGTACCGACGCCACATAGGCCACCGACAAGCTACGATCAGTACCGGCGATATCCGGATCCAGCGGCGAGCGAGGGCCCGTCACTGAATATCTCCCGCCATCGGCACGCCATCGGCGGGTACCGCACGGCCGTGGCACCAGTGCCGCAGTGCCGCGATATGCTCTGCCATGGTTATCGACAGCGGCACCGTGCTGCCGATTTCTTCCAGCAGCAGCCCGCTCGACAATGTCAGCGAACGAGCACGGGCGTTGTACAGCGCCGATACCACTGCCTGCTCTATCTCGGCGCCGGTAAAGCCGTCACTGGCGTCCGCGAGCATCGCCAGATCAAACTGTTGCGGATCCTGATCACGCAGCCGCAGATGAATCCGGAAAATTTCCTCACGAATTTCCGCGGATGGCAGGTCGACAAAGAAAATCTCGTCCATCCGGCCCTTGCGAATCAGCTCCGGCGGCAACTGATCAATCTGATTCGCGGTTGCCACCAGAAAAACCGGCGACTTGCGCTCCGCCATCCAGGTCAGCAAGGTGCCCAGCACGCGCCGGGAGGTGCCGCCATCGTTATCCCCTGAGGCAATGCCTTTCTCGATCTCATCAATCCACAGCACACACGGCGCCATGGTTTCCGCCAGCGCCAGCGCTTCACGGACATTACGCTCGGATTCGCCGAAAAACTTGTTGTAGACCGCGCCCATATCCAGTCGCAGCAAGGGCAGGTGCCAGAGCCCGGCCACCGCCTTGGCTGCCAGACTCTTGCCACCTCCCTGAACACCAACCAGCAAAATGCCACGCGGATTATCACGCTGACTGGCAGCGGCTACAAAGGCATCGCGGCGCTTTGCCAGCCATGCCTTCAAACCCTGAAGGCCGCCGACATCGGAGAAACGCGCGGTGTCATATTCAAAGCTGAGCACACTCTCCATATCGAGCAGATCAAACCGGGCACGGTTGATTTCCGGCAGGTCCGCTTCACACAGTGCATTGTCATCGGCAATGGCACCACGCGCCAACCGGCGAGCATCATCACGGGTCAGGCCACGCAGATTGCTGATCAGTCGGGGAATCACGTCGCCTCTGGCGCTGACTCGCTGACCACTGTGCTGCTGCCAACGCCGCGCCTCATCCTGAACAATCGCGCGCAGTTGACTGTCATCCGGCAGCGCCAGACTGAAGCTGGCACAGAACCGGCGAATCTCCGCCGGCACCGCCAATTCGTGACTGATCAACACCAGCGTGTGATCGACCTTGTCATGATCGAGGGCAATTTCCTTGATCAGCCGGATCACCTTCGGATCATCACGCAGAAACGGGTGAAAATCGCACAACGCATAAATACCGGGTTGTTTGGCCTTGCGAATATGCTGCAGTACCTGCTCCGGCTCACTGGTGTCAGTAAAGGCAGGAGCATCGGAAAACTCGACCCGATTCAG
Source organism: Alcanivoracaceae bacterium (assembly GCA_041592575.1). Lineage (GTDB taxonomy): Bacteria > Pseudomonadota > Gammaproteobacteria > Pseudomonadales > Alcanivoracaceae > PGZG01. Next base: position 4,709 of record JBFHPX010000009.1, on the reverse strand, counting down.
CCCCTCGGTCACCGTCCAGCTAAAAACCGGCCGGGATTCCGCCATGCCAATCCGGGTCAGCAGATCCAGCGCCCGCCGCTCTTCCCAGGTTTCGATGACAATGACGGGATAGCGGGAGTCAATCAGCAACCGCAGGTCTTTCACTTCTTTCACGCCAATTCCCCCCGTTTTGGCGGTATCCTAGCACGCGAGACACAGCCACCGGACAGCATCATGAGCACAACCCGAGGCCGCCAGCTCAGCCCGCTGGACAAGCTGCTCAGCAGCGCCGACAACGCCCTGCGTACGCTGACGCCGGGCACCACCAAAGCGGAACGCCAGCCGCAGTATGATGCCCCGGCGGCCAGTCTGGCCGATCCCGACCGGCGCCATATTGCCGGCCTGATGCGCATCAACCATACCGGCGAGGTTTGTGCCCAGGCGCTGTATCAGGGCCAGGCCAGCACCGCCAGCCTGCCGCATGTGCGTCATGCCATGGAGCAGGCCGCGCGTGAGGAAGAGGACCATCTGGCCTGGTGCGAGGATCGCCTGCGCGAGCTCGGTAGCGCACCGAGCAAGCTGAACCCGCTGTTCTATGCCATGTCTTTCGGAATTGGTGCCGCAGCCGGACTGGCTGGGGACCGCTGGAGTCTGGGTTTTGTTGCGGAGACGGAACATCAGGTGGTCAGCCACCTGGAATCACATCTGCAGCAACTGCCAGCTGATGACCAGCGCAGTCGCGCCATCCTTGAGCAAATGCGGGTCGATGAGCTGAAGCACGCGGTCACCGCAGAGGGGGCCGGCGGCGCACCACTACCGCCGCCAATCCAGCAGCTGATGACCCTGATGAGCAAGGTGATGACCTGGAGTACCTACAGGTTGTAGCAGCGGTCAGTCGACCGCGAAACCTGCGTCATAAAAAAAGCCCGGCAAACTCGCCGGGCTTTTCGTTCGCGGTCGGTCGACCGCTGCTGCGGCGACAACAGCGCCAGCACTTAGTCGAGGTTGCGGGAGTAGAAAATTTCCAGCATCTCTTTCTTCAGGCGGTGCTCGATGTCTTCCAGCTCGGCATCGGAAAACTCCTCGCGCCCGGCGCCGAACAGGTAGTTGTCGATATCAAAGTCCTTCAGCAACAGCTTCGAGTGGAAGATGTTTTCCTGATACACGTTGACGTCAATCATCTGGTAGGCGTTACGGGTTTCCTCGGTGAGGAAGTTCTGGATCGAATTGATATCGTGGTCGATGTAGTGCTTGGTACCGTCGACGTCACGGGTCATACCGCGAACGCGGTAGTCGATTGTGACGATATCCGAATCAAAACTGTGGATCAGATAGTTCAGGGCACGCAGCGGCGAAATCACGCCACAGGTGGACACATCAACGTCAACACGGAACGTGGAAATACCGTTATCCGGGTGCGACTCCGGATAGGTATGCACAGTCACGTGACTCTTGTCGAGGTGGGCGACGATGGTATCCGGCAGCGGACCCGGTGCTTCTTCATCGAAGTCCGGATCAGTAGGCGGCGTTTCATGCTCGGCAATCAGCATGGTCACAGATGCGCCCTGTGGATCATAATCCTGACGTGCCACATTGAGGATGTTGGCACCGATGATCTTGGTGACGTTGGTCAGGATTTCGGTCAGCCGCTCGGCATTATAGAGCTCATCGATATACTCGATGTACTCCTTGCGGTGCTGTTCGGTCTTCGCATAACTGATATCGAAGATATTGAAGCTCAGCGACTTGGTCAGATTGTTAAAGCCGTGAAGCCGGATCTTGGGGTTGAGATCTTTCACTTTTTTCCTTCTCTACTCGCCAGACCGGGATGCCATCAATGACACCCCATGGATATCAGCCACCTGCCGGTTCACGGACAAAGCGACCACCGGAGATCGGAGGATGATAGATGATCTGCACCACCACACCCTCCGGATCCAGACAATAGAAGCTGCGCGCGCCATCCCTGTGCGTACGCGGCTCCGACTTCATCCTGATGCCGGCACCTTTCAGAAACGTGAACCACTGATCCACGTCCGCCGGCTGATCGACAATAAAGCCAATATGGTCCAATCGCTGGGACGGAGCAAAGTCCGCGTCCTTCCAGCGATGCAGGGCCAGGTTGTCGGCCCCGGAGCTGAGGTAGACATTATCCTCATCCGGGCGCCACTCGACCTGCATAGCCATCAGGTCGACATAAAACCGTTCGCTGGCCTCGTAATCACGACAGAACAGCGCCACGTGGCGCAGCCCGGCATGCCCGGGCCGCTCAGACATCTTCCTGCTCCACAGTGAAACTGTGCTCAACCACCACACCGGCACGGGCCAGCATGATTGAGCCGGAACAGTACTTCTCGGCGGACAGCTCCACCGCCCGCTTGACCTGTGCTTCCTTCAGGTTGCGGCCACGCACCACAAAATGCATATGGATACGGGTAAACACCGCCGGCACCTCGTCCTGAGCCCGCTCAGCGTCCATCTCGCAACGGCAGTCAGTCACGTCCTGACGGGACTTCTTCAGGATATGCACCACATCAAAGGAGGCACAACCACCCACCCCCATCAGGATCATCTCCATCGGCCGGGCGCCCCGGTTGCGGCCACCGTGGTCCGGCGGCCCATCCATCAGGACCTTGTGACCGGTTTCGGACTCGGCCTCGAAACTCACCTCACCCTGCCAGCGGACTACAGCCTTCATCAGCCACCTCGATATGCCGAAGGGCGCGCAGATTACCACAACCCTGCCGTCGCACCCAGTCCGTGCGGACAAGCTGTGAATCCGGTGCCGCCACTAGGAATAAGGTGTGATGCGCTCCCTTGGCAGGGGGGGTGAAAACGGGCAAACTCGCCCCATTGTCACCACTGTGAAGCTGCATCGGACCCCCATGACCGAGATCGTCAACAAGATCATTCCGAATCTGGACCACTTCCTGGCCCACTGCCATCGCCGCAAGTACCCGGCGAAGAGCACCATCATCTATGCTGGTGATGAATCCGACGCGCTCTACTACATTCTCAAGGGCTCGGTCACCGTGATGATCGAGGACGACGATGGCCGCGAGATGATCATGGCCTACCTTAATGAAGGCGACTTCTTTGGTGAAATGGGCCTGTTCGAAGAGGCCTCCCGCTCCGCCTGGGTCAAGGCCAAGACCGAATGTGAAGTGGCCGAAGTCAGCTACGCCAAGTTCCGCCAGCTGGCCCGGGAAGACGCCGAGATCCTGTTTACCGTCTCCGCCCAGATCGCCGGCCGCCTGCGCGCCACCACCCGCAAGGTCGGCGACCTTGCCTTCCTCGACGTCACCGGCCGGGTTGCCGGCACCCTGCTGGAGCTGTGCAAGCAGCCCGACGCCATGACCCACCCGGATGGCATGCAGATCAAGGTCACCCGCCAGGAAATCGGCCGCATCGTCGGCTGCTCCCGGGAAATGGTCGGCCGGGTACTGAAGAACCTGGAGGATCAGGGGCTGGTCTCGGTGAAGGGCAAGACCATGGTGGTGTACGGGACGCGCTGATTGAAGCTGATCACCTCCCTGACCAGCCCCTTCGGGCGCAAGATCCGCATCCTGCTGCTGGAAAAAAATATTCCCTGCGAGATCATCGAAGACATACCGTGGAACGCGGACACGGTGACCCCCCAATTCAATCCCCTTGGCAAGATTCCGGTACTGGTACGGGACGATGGCTCGACGCTGTTTGATTCTCGCGTTATCGCCCAATATCTCGACAGCCTGACGACTCCAGCGCTGGTTCCGGCGGAAGCTGAAGCCCGGATTCAGGTGTTGCGCCGGGAAGCCCTGGCCGATGGCATCAGTGATGCGGCAGCCGCCGTGTTTATCGAACGGCGTCGCGATGCTTCCCTGCAGAGTCAGGACTGGATTGCCCGCCAGCTTGGCAAGGTGCGGGCAGGCCTTGCTGAGGCGGAGAAGTTTGTCGGCGGAAACCAGCCCGTCGACCAGCTATCGCTGGCAGACATAGCGCTTGTATCTGCACTCGGGTATGTCGATCTTCGCCTTAAGGCAGATGTGCCACTGGAGCAATACCCGAGTCTTGCCGCCTTCCATATCAGGCATTCGCGCCGATCATCAGTAGCTCGCACCTCACCAGCGACCATAGGGAAACTCGCACAGGGAACCGATAACCCCGCTGTATGACGCTGATTGATAACGACGTTTCGGTGAGTCTTTTTCAGCGCAGGATATATAATCGGCGCCACAAAAGCCGGCTGGCGCAAGGCCTTGATGGCCAGACACTTAATCAGACCAGGATAACCACATGCAGTACAGGCGAGAAATCGACGGCCTGCGGGCAATCGCAGTCCTGCCAGTAATCCTTTTCCACGCTGGCTTTTCCTGGTTTTCGGGAGGATATGTCGGGGTAGATGTGTTCTTTGTGATCAGCGGCTATCTCATCACATCCATTATCATCGGAGAACTGGATGCCGGCACATTCTCAATTGCGAAATTCTATGAGAGAAGAGCCCGCCGCATACTGCCAGCACTATTCTTTGTCGTCGCGTGCTGCATTCCATTCGCATGGATGTGGATGCTTCCATCCCAGTTCAAAGATTTCTCACAGGCCGTGCTGGCCATTAGCTTCTTTGCATCCAACGTTCTTTTCTGGCTGAAATCAGGGTACTTTGCTCCCGCAGCGGAGGAAAACCCTCTTCTGCATACGTGGAGCCTGGCGGTAGAGGAGCAGTTTTATATCTTCTTCCCTGTTCTACTGAT
>JBFHPX010000008.1:0-22072 GCA_041592575.1 Alcanivoracaceae bacterium | reverse complement strand
GTGCCCGCTATCTGCTGCGTTTCAAGGGGCTGTTTCATATTGACGGTGAAGCAGGGCCGCTACTGGTTCAGGCAGTGGCTCAGGGAATGGATGAGCCGCGCAGCCTGACGACATGGCCGGATCATGATCATGACAGTCGGATGGTGCTGATCGTCGAGCATCCGGACGCTGACTTTCCTGCTAAAGTGCTGGCTCGACTTGAGAGTCTTGTCGGTGGCGCTCAGACTTGATCACCGGCGAAAGCTATTACCGTGATGGGAGAAAGAAGGTGGCAGAGACCCTGTTTTCAAAAATCATCCAGCGCCAGATTCCGGCGGATATCATTTATGAAGACGATCAGGCGCTGGCCTTTCGCGATATCAATCCGCAGGCGCCGGTACATTTTCTGGTAATTCCGAAAAAGCCGATTGCCAAACTCAGCGATGCAAGCGATGAGGACCAGGCCCTGCTCGGCCACCTCTTGCTGGTGGCAAACAAGGTGGCGGCGCAGGAGGGGCTGACGGACTTCCGTGTTAACGTCAACAATGGCGCCGGCGCCAGTCAGACGGTTTTCCATCTGCATATTCATGTGCTTGGCGGCCGTCCCTTCAGCTGGCCGCCGGGTTGATCATTTCTGTTGCTTAACCCAATCGGCCATCTCGGCAACTGCGGTGTTGGCGGTGGCCAGGGCGCCGGCCTGAATCGGGAACACATGCCACAGGTTGTGGTATACCGACAGCCGTACCGGTGTGCCGGCGGCCGCCATTTTCTTGTACAGTGCTTCGGAATCGCCCAGCAGGATCTCATCCGTGCCGACGATGATGAGTGTCGGCGGCAACCTGTCCAGATCCGCTTCCAGTGGTGAGGCCAGCGGGTGCCGGCGCTGCTCGCCGGCGTAGAGCGCGGCAGCATGTTCCAGTGTCGGCCAGCTGAGCATGACCTCATCAGGCTGTTGCGGATCAGCGCGTCGGCTCAGGCTGAGGTCGACCCACGGTGACAACAGGATCAGCCCGCCCGGCACCGGCAGGTCCTGATCGCGAATCTGCAATGCGGTGGCGAGGGTCAGACCGCCACCTGCGGAATCGCCGGCAATGAACACCCGCTCCGGGGCATAGCCATTCTCCAGCAACCATTTGTAGGCAGTCAGGGCATCGTCACTGGCGGCCGGGAACGGATGTTCCGGCGCCATCCGGTAATCAATGGCAAAAACCGTTGCGTTACTGGCAAGTGCCAGATGCGAGGTGATCGCACGATGGGTGGCCGGGCTGCCGGCACAATAAGCGCCACCGTGCAGATACAGCACCGCGCGGTCCCCTGGTTGCTCGGGGATGGCTGCTTCGCCGACCAGGTTACCCAGATTGATCGGTTGAAGATTGATGCCTGCAGCACGCAGGGTGGTGGTAGTCAGTGTGCGCATGCCGGCTCGTAGCAGGCGGATGGGAACGCGCGGATGGAACATCGGTCTCATCAGAGAGCGCAGGGTGGCACGGAAAATGGTGGCCAGCAGCTGCTGGCCGGGTCGGTCGGAGGCCGGGATGTCCCGACGTTCTGCATGGGTCATTAGAGGTCCGTTCAGTTCCGGTTCATCTTCGTTATGGCACACTAACGCATATTCGGATATCCGGTAAGAGATGGCGAAGATAGTCGTCGCGCGGCAAGTTTGCACGCAGGGGGAACAGGCATGATGGAATCGTACCGGGTTTTCGACCCGGTCTGGCGGAAGCTGATACGGTCACGCGGTATGCTGGTGATGCTGGCCGTGGCAGGCATGCTTTTTACCAGTACCGTATCCGGTTGGCTTTTCTGGGTGGACTATCGCGGCGCCCAGCAGCGTTTCCATCAGCAGGTGGATGATCGTGCCCGGCACTTGCATAGTGAGCTGCGGCAGAGCATGGAGTCGCTGTACACCCTTCGCGACGTGATTCGTTATGTCGACTCGTTGCCGGCCATTGTCTTTGATGATGTGGCCCAGGCCGCATTGCGTCGTAATGCCCATGTGCTGGCATTGGAGTGGGTGCCGCGTGTGCCCCACGAGGAGCGCGCCGGATTTGAAGCCGCTATTGGTAACGGCGCGCGGATTATCCAGTTGGATGCCGATGGACAGCGTCGACCCGCGCCGATCCGTGATGAATACTTTCCCGTGCGTTATGTCGTGCCGGCTGCCGGTAATGAGACGCTGGTTGGTGTCGATCTCGGCGGTCGGCCGCGCCGTTTGCAGGCATTGATGACTGCCCGCGATAATGCTGAGTTGGCCATGTCCGAGCCGTTGTCGCTGTTGCAGCCAGAACGATATGGTAAGGCAGGAGTGGTCATCGCGCTGCCAGTCTACTCAGGATCCCCGGAGACAATGGCAGACCGGCGCATCGCGTTGCGTGGATTTGTCGTGGCCGTTATTGATATTGAGCAACTTCTCTTTCGAATTTTTCCAGACGCGAAGCATCAGCGCTGGCTACGTATTGATGACATCGACGATGAGAGTACCTTGTTGATTGAGTTCGGCAAGGCCGGTTCTTATGCCTACCAGGTCAAGTTGCCCGGTTTTGCCGAGCGGCAATGGTTGCTGACCATGTCACCAGCGTGGCGTATGGTCAGCCCCAGCGTTTCATTGTTGCCGTTGGCAACCATGTTGGCCGGTACCCTGATGGTGGTAATTGTCTGCGGTTACCTGTTGTTGTTGCAGCGGCGTGGAGAGGAAGTGGAAAAGTTGGTGGAGGAGCGTACCCGCGAGCTGCGTGATGCCAATCAGCGGCTGGCTTCGCTCAGTGTCACCGACCCTCTGACCGGGTTGGCCAACCGGCGGGCGCTGGATGACTATCTTGCCCAGGAGTGGCAAAGAGCGAGTCGTGATCGTTCACCGCTTGCGGTGCTATTGCTAGATGTTGACCATTTCAAAAAGCTGAATGATACCTGGGGTCATCAGATCGGTGATCAGTGCCTTCGTGAGTTGGCGAAGATCATGACGGCGCACTTCAAGCGCCCGGCGGATCTGGTGGCTCGTTACGGCGGCGAGGAGTTTGCTGTGGTGTTGCCGAACACAGACATCGGTGTAATGGAGCAGGCGAATCGATTCCGCGAGGCTGTGGCGGCTCATGATGTCGAAATCGGTGGCGGTGAGGTCGTGCGTATGACGGTCAGCGGCGGGCTTGCGACACTGACTCCGGCCATTGGCCAGTCTCCAAGAGACCTGTTAAAGCGGGCCGATCAGGCGCTCTATGAGGCCAAGGGGGCTGGGCGCAATCGCATTGAGCGTGGTGGCAGTGTCTGAAGAATTTCTCCGGTTGTTACCAGGGGATATCAGACCCGTCCCAGGCAAGAAAACGGCCGCTATCGGTTGCGGGTCGGGTAAACACCAGATCGAGCAAGTGCTCGGCAACGAACGCCGGGGAAAACAGTTTCCCTTCGGTGACATTTTTCTGAAACGGCTTCGACAGGCCCGTGTCAGTGGTGCCAGGATGTAGCACGAGGCAGGTCAGGTTTGCTGCGCGTCGTTGTGCTTCGATGGCGAAGGTGCGAATAAACTGGTTCTGCGCTGCCTTGCTGGCCCGATAGCTGTACCAGCCACCGAGCTGATTATCAGCAATGCTGCCGACTCTGGCGGAGAGACTGGCGAAGCAGGCGGGCTGGTCGTGATTCAGCAGCGGCAGGAAATGTTTCGCCAGCAGTATCGGTGCGAAAGCGTTAAGCCGGAATAACGCCTCCAGCTGCGCCGTGTCCACCTGCTCCAGGCGCTTTTCAGGCCGGATGTTGCGTCCGCTGTCGTGCAACACCCCTGCACAGTTAATCAACCAATTCAGGCGTTGATCACGCTCGCGAACCTCGTTGGCAAGGCCGACAATATCCGCCTCGCGGGTACTGTCCACAGACAGGACTTGCAGACGTTGGCCCTGTTCCGAAGCCAGCGTACTCAACTCGTCACTAAGCAGTGCCTGACGGGATGCCGCATACACCCGGCTGACTTGCGGTCTGGTCAGCAGGTCGCGAACCATGGCCAGACCAATGCCATGGCTGGCGCCAATCACAACGGCAATACCCTTCCTGTCGCTCATATCCGCCACCGCTAGTCTGCTCGTCCAGATTGATCCGGTGGTGGACAAGGCTGCGTGAAATACTCAGCGTAGCTGCAAGTCCGCTGCCAGCTTGACGATGCGGCGCAGGGTGCGAAGGCGCCGGCGGATCGGCCACCAGTCATAGAGGAAGGTCTGGATTGGCCGCCACAGCGCGACCCAGCCAATAATCAGCAGCCCTTCGTCAAGGAGCCGGGTTGCCATGCCATCGGTGTAATGCAGCGCCAGTTGCCGGGTCAGGGTGCAGAACACCAGGAAGCTGACGCCAATCGCCAGACTGAGGCGACCATCGCCCAGCAGCCGGGCCAGATCACGCCGGGTTTCCTCCGCCCGCCAACCGAAAAAGTTGCGCAGGGCCGAACCGAGCTGGTTACGGTTCTCGTTAGTGCGATGTTCATCGGGAAGATGGATGACGAGCTGTAGTGGCAGGCCCTCGGCAAAGTTCTCCACCGCGCCAACGATGTAGCGCTCTGCGGCCTCATCAAGGTCCTTTTCGTGAAACGGAGACGGGTCAATGGTATTGAATAGCTGTCGTGGACTGGCCAGCCTCAGCTCAATCAGCCAATGACCATCTTCACGTCGATAGGGTGGCTTGTGCATACCGGGTTTCCGACAGTGTCTGCGTGGAACAGCATAATCCGGATTGCCTGATCAGTGTGAAATCGTTCTGCGCGCTGGCGGTCCGGGCATGATAGATTCTGAGCTGTTTCCGGAGGTGTATGTGATGAGACGAATCGGGCAGGGACTGCTGGTCTGGTTGGTACTGGTGTGCAGCGTGGCGGCCAGTGAGCTGGACAAGGATCTGGCGCAGTTTCGCAAGGATGTGCTGGACATCAATCGCCGTTTGCTGCTGCTGGAGGAGGAGTTGCTGTTTCCGGCGGATACCCAGCTGGCGGTATTTGTCTCGCTTGATGTCGGCAAGTACTTCACTCCGGATTCGATCACTCTGAAACTCGATGGCAAGACCATTGATGGCCATCTTTATACTGATCGTGAGGTCAAGGCGCTCAAGACCGGCGCCATCCAGAAACTTCATACCACCAATATTCGTAATGGCAGCCACGAGCTGACAGCGTTTGTCAGCGGCACTGGCCCGGGGGGACGGGAGTATCGTCGGGCGGTGTCGTTACAGTTCGAGAAGGGAAACGGCCGCCACTTTATCCAGTTGCGTATGGAAGATGATGCAGCGGCACAGCAACCGGTATTCGTGTTCCGTAGCTGGCAGTGATGATGGTCCGCGCCGGTGTTCTCCTGCTGATTCTGACGTTGTTACCGAGTCCGGTAACGGCGGCACGAATTGATCAGCCACATCAGGTCGTCGACCCGGGTTACGGCGCGATCCTGTTCGAGTACTACCAGCAGCACTGGTTTGCCGCCATGAGTGAAGCGCTGATGGCGCTGGAAACCGGCACCCTGCCCACCCAGCGACAGCAGGCTCAGGTCTTGTTGGGGGCACTTTATGCCCACTACGGCATGCCCGATGAAGCGGAGGCATTGTTCAGGTCGCTGCTGGCGGATGCGGTGGATCCGGCGCTGGCGCCCGGTATCTGGCTGCATCTTGCCGAGTTGCATTATCGCAACCAGCGCTTCGCCGAGGCGCTTGAACTGCTCGATGACCAGATTGGCACGCCACCAGCGGAGCTGCTGCGATCATTTCATGCCCTGCGCACCAGAGTGTTGATGCGCCTCGGCCGTTTCGAGGAAACCGGTGCAGCCCTGGCTCATGTTGAGGAGAGCTCTCTCAGTGCTTATCTGCGTTACAACCTCGCGGTCAGTCGAATCAATAGTGGTGATGGTAACGCCGGTACCGAACTGCTCTGGCAGGTGGTCAATCTGGTCCCGGGCGATGAGGAAACCAACGCACTGAAGGATCGCGCGATGCTGGCGCTGGGGGTGCATTACCTGCGTAGCGGGGAGGGTGCCCGGGCGCGGAACCTGCTGCGTGCGGCCCGTCTGGAAGGGCCCTATAGCGAAATGGCGTTGCTGCTGCATGCGCGGGCCTGGATCGACAGTGAGCAGCCGGTACGAGCACTGGGGTCACTGCAGGCGCTGGCTACGCGTTCATTGCAGTTTGAGGAAACCCAGGAGGCATTACTGTCGCTGCCCTGGTTATATCAGTTGCTCGGTGACGCCAGCCGCGCGGCCACTGGCTATCGTGATGCCATTCAGCGCTATACCGAACACTACCGCTATCTCGCGGAGCTTGAGAAAAAAATCCGTGCCGGAGTCTGGTTCAGCGAGCTGGTACAGGAACCGGTATGGTCCACTGCCATGGATGCCTTGCCGGCATTTACGCCAGCAAGGGTTGAGAGTTTTCCGACCTTCCGGCAGCTGTTTGCCTCCCATCAGTTCCACACCCGCTGGCGCGACTATCATGAGCAGTTGCGCCAGTTGCATTTGCTACAGCGCTGGCAGCAGCGCTTGCCGGCGATTGAGGAAATGGTGGCGGCGCAGATCCGCAAGCATAGCCAGCAGGTGCCCATGGCCGAGGCAATGCTGCGGGCGCTGGAGCAGGCCGGTTGGCCGGCCCGGCACAATCAGCTTGAAGAAAAGTTCCGTCATGGCCAGCAAAGCAATGATCTGGCCATGTTTGCCAGCGAGGAGGAGCTGCGGTTACTGGCGGCGTTGGAAGAGGCCGAGACGCTGATCAATCGCTGGCCGGAGAAAATCAAACCGGAGATCCGCGAACGATTCACTCTGCAGAAAGGGCTGCTGTTATGGCAGCTGCAGGAAAACATGGTGCCGAGGCAATGGCAGCGGGAAAGAGAGTTGCGTGATCTGGCACCGTTGCTTGCCGATATGGATGATCTGTCTGAGCGGGTGGCGCGAGCTGCCCGGGGCGACAGCCATCGGGTCATTGCCCTCGGTCATAAACTGGCAGGCTTGTATAACGAACTGGCCCTGCTGGAGCAGCGTGGCGATGACCTGTTGCAGCGTCAGCAACAGGCTATTGAGGTGTTGGCGTTGCGACAGATCACCACTACCCGTGACCGACTCAAGGCGTTTACCGCCGAGAGCTGGGCGGGGCTGGGGGATTTGCAGAATGCCATTCTGCGCGAACAGCGCAGCCGCTCGCTTGACGAAGATCAGTCTGCGCTGCCGAGATCGTCGGAGTAGTACACCTTGCCGTTCAGGTCAATCATGATTGCCGAGACATCGGCGAGCTGATTGGCCAGTGCCATACCCTTGTCGATACCCAGTACAAACAGTGTTGTCGACAGCGCGTCGGCGTCGATGCCGGTGGCTGCCAGCACGGTGACGCTGCTCAGCTCGCCGGCAGGCTTGCCGGTTTTCGGGTTGAGGATGTGGTGAACGTGCTCGCCATCACGAACAAAAAACCTTTCATAATCACCAGAAGTGGACACGGCAATATCGGTCAGCGGTACAGTGATCGCCACTTCCTGTTCGCTGCGCGGATGGCGGATGCCAACTTGCCAGAGGCGATCATTGCGCTGGCCCATTACGTAGCTGTCGCCTCCGAGGCTGATATAGGCATGTTCAATGTTGGCCTGTCGCAACAGAGCGACGGCACGGTCAATGGCATATCCTTTGGCGATGCCGCCCAGATCAATGCGAACCGCGCTGTCGGTTTTGGCCACGCTCAAGCCGTTGCCGATACGCAGGTGGCGCATGCCGATTCGGGCTTGTTGCAGGCGAGCATCATCAGGGGCAACGCCTGCCCGATAGTCATACAGGTGGCCGGCGCCGGCAAAGGTAATATCGAAAGCGCCGTTGCTGATGTCGGTGTAGTAGGCGGAGCGTTCTAGCAGGAAATGAAATTCACGGCTGACTGTCATGGCGATGTCGGCGTCCAGCGCATTGAAACGTGCCAGCTCGCTTTGCTCGATCCACGGCGAAAGCAGATGCTGGAGACGGTCAAACTCCTGCCTTACTGAAGCAACAATGACGTCGCTGTTGCCACCGCTATGCCAGAACTCGAGGGTTGCTCGAGTTCCCATGCTGTCCCAGGTTGCGCTGCGCCACTCAGCCTGCAGCGGCAGGCTGAGAGACAATAGCAGCAGGGTAAAAATACGACTCACGTAATGGTGCCACTGACAATCGGCTGGAACGCAGTGAGACGGTCCAGGCTGGTAGCGTTACCAAGACTATGTGACGGGAAGCGAGTGGCAACTTCGCCCACTTCCCCATGCAGCGCCATGTAGTTGAGAAGCACCGCTTCGACCAACAGATTCGGGTTATTCGCCGCGGGCGTTGCCGATGTTTCCACCGAGCCGTCGCTGCGCATATAGCCGAGCTGCTGGCGGCGGGCCAGAGCAATACCACCGGCATCAATCAGCTGCGGTTGGTTGCCGGGGTTATAGACCAGGAAGAAAGATGCTGCCGTGGCCGAGCTGTCGCCAGTCCATTCGCCCTTGCCGCGACCGTCTACAGAGTCATCAATGCGGCCATTGCTGGCCACCGAGCCGTCGCTAAACACGTAAACCATTAGCGGAGTATTGCGCCGCGCCGCATATTCCAGACAGGCGCCGATGCAGCGGCCTGCACGAAGGTCACGCAGTTCGCCGGTGCCGCGCTCGCCAGTGTGATAGTCATATCCGCCGAGGGTGACACAGCCGGCACCGGCATAGCCGTTTACCACCAGTTTCATGATCGATGCGGTCTTGCGGAACTCGCCGTCACTGGCGAATTCGGCGCTTGAGAAAATGCCATCGTCACCGACGATGTCGGTATCCAGATCGACATTCAGAGCAGCCGGATTGCCGAACCGGTCGGCGATGTCGGCGGCCTTGATGTAGCCGCACTCGATCATGTCCCGCAGTACATCGTCGCCACTGATGCCAAGGCCGGGGGTCACGCTGTCCAGCTTCATGCGGCTGATACGGGCGATGGATTCCATCACCGCTACTGCGTCGGACTGGTCCAGCAGGCCGACCAGTTTGCCGGTGCTGACCAGGCCGGTGACATCAGAAGGACGATCGATTTTTGTCGGCCGCGCGGAGGCATCAAACATGGCGGGCGGGAATACCGAGTTACCGCCGGAATCACTACTGCGTGAGCCGACGGTGGCCAGTAGTTCGCCATTGGCACCGGCACGGAAAATACCGTAAAGCGGATTGTGCGGATTATTGGCGGTGTCATTTTCGGATCGCGCCGGGATCACTGCGCCGTTGGTGAAGCTCTGTGTGCCGACAGAGGTCTTCTCGAGAATGCCGGCAAGAAACTGCGAGTCACTGTGAAACGCCAGACCGAGCTGGCGATTCACGAATCCGGGCAGGCTTGGCACCATATTGCCGGGCACACCAAGGCGCGAATATCCGGCGGTGGAGAGAAAATCTTCCTGACCACTTTGACCGCCAACCAGGACATTGGAGCCGGCAATACTGGCGCCACCGGCCAGATCGAAACAGATAAACGGGATCTTGCCGGCGCCGGCTACGGCAATGCCGCAGGGAGCCTTCAGTGCTTCCAGATCCGGTGCCAGCGCGGCATAGGCGGCGCGCGGGTTGCTGAACAGGCTCATGACACCAATGCTGCTAACCAGTCCGGCGCCCCGGAGCAGGCCGCGAGCAATAAACTCGCGCCGGTTTATCGGCTTGCCGTGATCCAGCAGTCTCAGCGGTGCATCGGGGTGAAGCGGGGCATTCCGTTTCATCGTGTTGCCTCCGTTATTGCAACAGCAGGGTAGCGCTGCCCAGCGTCGCTGCGCAGGCGGCCTTGGTGGCGATCAGGGTCTGGTCGGCCGGGCAGGCACCGTTACAGCGTGCCAGGCCGTCGGGAATGCCATCCGGCGCATCGACCGGTTTGTTATCCGCCATGCTCAGCAACAGGCCCTCGAGCTCGGCGCTGACCGCAGCCGCAGCAGGTTGGGTGGCAATGTTGTTGCCGACCATGCGGCTGACCAGCGGGGCTATGACCAGCGATTGCCAGTCGCCATCGGGGATGCTGTTGGCATTAATGGTGAAGTCCATGCCGGTAAAGAATTGCTTCACTGGTCGGTCTGCTTCCTCTTCCACCAGTGCGTTGCAGTATTCGATGGCCAGCTGCGCGACGCCGATCTGATGTGCCGTGACAAAGCCGTCAGCCGCTTCGTTAATTGGCAGCTGCTGGCGTACCAGATTGAAGGTGTCGCGGACATCGGTCCGGGTCATGGCGACGCCTGTTACTGCGCTCATGCTGGCATGGACTTCGTCGAAGGTGCGCAGACCAATCAATGGTCTTGCCGCGCCAGGAGTAATCACAATCGGTAGCGGTGCACTGTCGGTGTAGACGTTCTCATGGTCGCCGAGCCTGGCGAAGGTGAGGAAAAACTCATCCTGATTTTCGCCATTCTGCAGGGCGATGACCGTGCCAAGCGGAGACAGAGGTTGCAATGGTGCCTGCCAGTCGACACCGCCCAGTGTGGTCGAGAGATTGGTCCAGACCTGGCCGACACCGACTTCCTGACCATTAATGCCAATGCGCATGCCTTGCAGGGTAACCGGCATCGGACCGGGATCTTCACCAAGCACAATAAAGAACGGCTCGGCAAACAAATAGGCATGGTTATCAAACCGGGACACCTCGAAACCAATATAGCTGTCCGGGCTATCGATCAGTTCGCTGATGCTGAACAGCAGGAAGAATCGCTCGCCGACGCCGGCGGCAAAATTCTGCGCCAGCTGTTCCTCGTTCAGGGCACGATTGTGGATGGCGACAAAACGCAGCACGCCCTGCCATTGGCGGCTGCCGTCCGCTTCGCTGCCTAATACCAGCGCATAGATATCGTCCCAGGAGCCAAGCAGATTCGGGGCTTGCTGGTCGCTGGCGCCACTGTCAACGCCATTGATAAACAGCCGGCGGCCCGCGACCGGGTCATAGGTCAGGGCGACATGCTGCAAGGTGGCTTGCAGCGACTCATCCGGGCTCAGCATGGCGGGCATGCCATTCAGACTGGTGCCCTCATGGCGCAACAGTGCGGCATAGCTGGCTTGTTGCTGGGCCAGGGTCACGTTGCGCAGCTGGGCGCTGCCGGAGTAGCTGATGATGTTTGCATTCGTCTGTGCCGGAGTGGAGGGAATGACCCACGCCTCCAGAGTGAACTCGCTGCTGGCGCGTATCAGGTTTGCCAGTTTGCTGCTTGAGGAAACACTGCCTTGAGCCTTGCCGCCGTTATTGATACGAACGCCCCAGCCTCCAACCCATTCGAAGTCGCCGCTAAGGGTGAGATTAATGGCTGGCTCGATGCCGCTGGTATCAAAGGCGGTATTGCCATTGCCGGTGCGAAACTCATAACGGGCGATGACATTGCTGTCGAAGCGACCGCCGCTGGCTGCAAGAATGCCATCGGTAAGGCGAAGGGCCTTGCTGAGCACCAGCTCCTCCGGTGGTGCCTGTGGGGTAATGGTGCCTGCCATGGCGGCAATGGCGTCGGTCATGTCGATGGCATCGGAGCTGCAGTCATCGCTCCAGCAATTGTGGCTTTCGTTGAGGCGTTGTACTACCCGCGATGCAGAGGGCTGATCAAGATTGATCACACCCTGGGCGGCCTGATAAGCCGCCTCGACATTGCTATGGCCTATATAGGGTGAAATCGGTGACTCGGCCGCAGGCTCATGGCATTCAGAGCAGAAATTACTTAGCAGCGGATAGACATGCGTTTCAAAGGCGCTGGATGAGACCGGGAAGTAGCGTGTCTCACCAGCGTCGCGGATCACCGGTGCGACGAACTCGATCAGTCCTGCCTCGCCGCTGTCATTGGCGCCAGCCCAGTTTTCTATCCAGGTGGTGATCAGGTCAGCGCAGGCCTGATCGCTGTCGAGCCAGCAGTTATGCCCACCGCCGACTTTGCTGACCATTTCAGAGCTGGCGGGAGTGAACAGGTTGACCACTGTGCTGGCGGCGGTAAAGGCAAGATTGATGTCATCACGGCGAACAAACGCCGGAGCCTGGCCACCGGCATCGTGGCAGGCGCCGCAACGATCAACCCGCACAAGGTTGTCCCAGAGATGGGTTTTGAACGCGGCGATATCAGCGCTGCGCGGCGAAGGTCCGGTGTAGTTGACCGTGCCTTCATCAAGCGGTGGCGGGTTGCTGGTAACCGGGGCGCCGCTATCGGCGCCGCAGCCTGCCAGCACAGTCAGCAAAATCATCGGGGTGAGTAAGCGCAACATCGTCATGGTGGTCTCCTTACTCGCCCATGCAATAAATGGCGGCATCGGCAAACAGCTCTTTCAGTTGGTAGCCGTTGCCACGGAAGTTACTGCTCATGGTCTCTATCTGACTGACATCAGCCGCTGAGGTGGCGCCACGCAGGCACACCGCGCGGAATGTCTTTTCAGCCTGACAGGTGGCAAAGGCTTCGCTGTTGGCCAGCTCCTCACCGAGACTTTTTGCACCATTGCCGCCGCCCGGCAGCGATTCGGACCAGCCGAGACCACTATGGGGGCCGCTGCGCCAGTAGTTATCCCAGCGGTCATCAGGGGTGACGAAGCCAACCGGGAAATTGTTGGCGTTAATCAGGTATTTCGGCTGCACGTTGCCTTCGGTGTATTCAATCTGACCGGCACCGGTCCCTTCCTCGCCGGTCCAGTTGTAATAAGCGAAGGCTTGCGCCATCGGGTCCATGCCGTTGTGGCAGCCAACACAGTTATTCAGGAATACCCTGCTGTCGCCGCCGGGGCTACGGGTAACGTCCTGACGAATCCGGTCGGCCGGCCGGGAAATATCATGCAGTTGTTCCATATCGCGGCAGAGGTGGTGCATCAGGGTAAAACGCAGCATGGCGCGATTGGTGCCGGCGACAAAGTAGGCCATGGCGCCAGCCCGCGAAGTCATGACGCCGGCGGTGGCATCGGAGGGGATGCCGTAAAGGGTGGATTGCTGACGTGGCACCAGATAGTCCTGCAGCGGCACGCGTTGGCTTTCCAGTGCTTCATAATGCGCATTCGATGATGCCGATACAGCCGGAATGCTGTAGCCGTCGTTGCTCAATGCGGTGCTGTCACCGACATACACCAGATCTGCGGAAAGCACTTCGCGAAAATCGATATTGTCGCGAACCAGGCCGATGACGGTGGCGACATAATCATTCAGCGGTGCGAACACATTCTGCTCTTCATTGGTCCAGGGCATGACAAAGTTTTTCAGGGTGACGTCATAGAACGCGTCTTCCTGCATCGCCCGCAGGGCGGCATCACGCGCCATGTCCTGATCAATGAGGTCGGCCAGCTCTGTCAACAGTGGTTCGCTGGCCGGTGTTCCGGTCAGGCGATCATGCAGTTGCTTGGCCTGTTCTCTGGGCCCGGCAACGGCGCCGCTGCCAATGCAGGCACCAAGCAGGCCGATGACCATGCCAGCAACAATGTAGTGACGACGTATCCTTTCCATGGTGACCCCGTTAACCCGATTCAGTCCGGTTGCATTGCGATAGGCAGCAATGTCTGTGCCATTGTATTGTGCGGTAGCACAGAATAGCGGACTGTGTCGCAACACGCAGATTTGTTCCGCCTCCGTGCACGATACTTGCACGGTAAGTTTTTACCGATAAACGGCAGGATTGAACCGCAATGGTCATGGACGTTCGTTCAGCATTCTTCACCGGTATTGTTTGCGTGACGCAGTTCACGCTGGCGGGCTGTCTGGGTGGAAGCAGCCAGAATGACGTTGATCCGCGTCTTGGCGAGGCGCCGGTGGCGTATGTGCAGCGCATCGCACCGCTTGATGACAATGACGTGATGTTGCCACGCAACGAGCTTGAACCGGTTGGTTTTTTTCCGGGGGGCGAGCTGATGATTCGTGATGCGGCGTCCGCACAGGCAGCGGCGCGGAGCTTGTCGCTAAGAATATTTACTGAGCCGCATGATGTGAGGGATCTAAGCACTTCGTTTGATGGAAGGCGCCTGCTGTTTTCATTACGTGCGCCGGAAATCCCGGGAGCGGATGAAGACGATCAGCCACGCTGGAATATCTGGGAGTACAGCGTCGATAGCGACAGTCTGCGCCGGGTAATTACCAGTGATCTGATTGCGGAAGAAGGGCAGGATCTGATGCCGCGCTATCTGCCGGATGGACGCATTCTGTTCGTTTCTGACCGCCAGCGTCAGTCCCGCGCCCGCTTGCTTGACGAGGGCAAGCCACAGTTCTCTCCGCAGGAGGAAAGCCGGCAGGTGAACGGCTTCACACTTCACGTCATGAACAGTGATGGCAGTGACATTCGGCAAATCAGTTTTAACCCGAGCCATGATCTTGCGCCGTTGGTGTTGAATGACGGCCGGGTGCTGCTGGTGCGGTGGGATAACAATGGAACTAACAATGAATTCAATCTTTATGCGATGAATCCGGATGGTAGTGCCACCGGCATTGTTTATGGTGCGGACAGCCACCTGCCCGATGATGACGCCCCCTTCTATACCAGTCCGGCGTTGCTTGATGATGGCCGCCTGCTGGTGCTGAAGCGCGCTCAGGAAAGCCGGAGCTGGTCAGTGCGGCCGCTGGTGATCGATATCCGTGATTTTATTAATCTTGATCAACCGTTGGTGCCCGGTGCAGCGATGGCGGCAGAGCAGATTCTGATTGATCTGCCGGTGTCGGTGAACGAGCAGGTTTCCAGTTCCGGTCGGTTTGCTTCGCTGACCCCATTGGCGGACGGAACCGGTCGTTTTCTGGCGGCATGGGCACCATGCCGGCTGCGGCACCCGGAGACGGGGGAGTTGCTGGCCTGTACCGATGCCAATCTGGGTATCGTCGATATTGTCGAGGCGGAGCCAGCTTACGGGCTGTGGATCTTCGATCCGGTTGGCGATCGGCAGTTGCCAGTGGTGCCGCCGCGTGACGGTGTGATGATTAATGAGGCGGTGGTCATGACAGCAAGGACCCGTCCGCCGGCAATTGCCGATGGCGTGCCAGGGCTGGATCGAGATCTGGCGCTGGCAGAACGAGGCGCCGGGATTATCAATATTCGCAGTGTTTATGATTTCGCCGGTGAGTTTAATCCGCTGGTGGTGCCGCCGCCGGGCGTCACCACACTGGCGCAGTTTGCCGATCCCTTGCAGGTCACCGCCGCGCAGCGCAGCGTGCTGTTCATGCGCATCAGCAAGGCGGTACTGATTCCGGATCGCGATGTGGTTGACCTGAATGGTGCCGATTTTGGCCGTCTGCCCCGTTTCGGCATGCGCGAAATCGTCGGCTATGTGCCGGTATCGCCGGATGGTTCGGTACGCGCGGAAGTGCCGGCTAACGTTGCCCTGGATATTCAGCTGGTCGCGGCGGACGGCCGTCGGGTTGCTGGCCTGCATGGTGCCTGGTTAAGCGTGCGGCCCGGCGAAGAGCTTGTTTGCAGTGGTTGTCATGAGGCCGGTTCGTCAGCGCCGCATGGTCGAGCCGATGCCGAGCTGCCGAACATCAATGCCGGCGCGCCGGTGACTGGCCTGCCGTTTCCGAATACTCGCGATGAGCTGTTTGCCGATGCCGGCGACAGCATGGCTGAAGTGTTGACTCGGGTTGAGCCGCAGTGGTTGCAGCCTTCTCTCGATCTGGCTTTCGTGGATCTATGGACCGATCCCGATGCCCGTGCGCCCGATCCATCGTTCGCGGCGCGCTATGAAGATCTTGAGACGCCGGCACCGCCCAGTGATGTCAGCTGCATGACCGACTGGACACCACTGTGTCGCAGCGTGATTCACTACCAAGAGCATATTCAACCAATCTGGGATTTACCCCGTGAAGTGGACATCTCCGGCACGCTGACGGATGTCACCTGTTCTTCCTGTCATAGTCGCCGTAACGCCATGGACGAGCTGCAGGTGCCACCCGGTCAGCTGGAGCTGACTGCCGACATCGCCCCGGAAGCAGCATCGCAACTGGTCAGCTATCGGGAGTTGCTGTTCAATGACAATGCGCTTGAATTGGTTGACGGTGCGCTGGTGGATCTGCTCGAGGATGTGCTTGATGCTGGAGGTAATCCTGTCTTCGTGACAGATGAGGAAGGTAATCTGGTGCTGGATGAAGATGATAACCCGATCCCGCTGCAGCAGCCGGTGCTGCTGACCCCGCCTATGGTGGCGGCCAGCTCCCGTGCCAGCCGCTTCTTCAATCTGTTTAATGGTGGCGAGCACGATGGTTGGTTGAGCGCCGCCGAGCAAAGGTTGCTGGCAGAATGGCTGGATATTGGCGCGCAGAATTACAACGATCCATTTGTCGTGCCGCAGTGAGTATCGAAGCTGTGAGAGAGCCGCAGTGAGGCGGGGTAAGATGATCAGACGTTTTCTCTTGCTGTTGGCATTGTGCGGTAGCGGGGTTGTGTGGGCGGAGGAGTGGCGCGTTCAGATTGCCGATCCGTACATTGATATACATACCGGCCCCGGCCGCGGCTATCCGGTATTCCATGTGGTCGAAGAGGGCGCCTGGATTACCCTGATCAAGCGTCGAACCCAGTGGATCAAGGTGCGAACGCCGCGGGGCCAGATTGGCTGGGTGCATCGTCAGCAACTGGCCAGAACACTGGATGAAAGTGGAAGCTACGTAGCACTGGAAGAGCGAACGCTGGAAGACTTTTTCCGGCCCCATGGCGAGGTGGGCGTCATGATTGGCGAGCTGGATAACATTACCTCGCTGACCGTGCATGGTGGTTATGCTTTTACCGAGAACCTGCAGCTGGATCTGATGTGGACCGAGGCAGCCGGCAGTTTTGCCAGCACCCGACTGATCAATCTGGGTCTTCAGCATCACCTGTATCCGCGCTGGCGCATCTCACCATATGTGCTGATAGGCGTGGGTGACGTCAGGGTGGAGCCACGAACGGTGTTGGTGAAATCCGATATCCGTAGTGACCGCGGTGTTCATGCCGGCATCGGCCTGCGTGTGTATCTGACCCGCGAGTTCCTGTTGCGTACCGAGTATCGTAATTATGTGGTCCTGACCACTGACAACAACAACGATGAGTTTGAAGAATGGCGAACCGGATTCAGCGTACTGTTCTGAGTGTCATCATGCTGTCGCTCCCGGCATTGTTGCCGGCAGCGGAGCAGGATGACTCGGCTCTGATTGATCCGCGTATCGAGCGGCGACAGATTCGTGAGTCGCAGATTGATAGTGAGAATATCGAGCTGGGGCTATATGCCGGCTTGCTGGCGGTAGATAATTTCAATACCCCGCCGCTGGTTGGTGCGCGCGCAGCGTGGCATGTATCTGAAGATATATTTTTCGAGCTGTCATTGGCTCAGGCGAAAACCGGAGAAACCAGCTTTGAAAAGCTTGGTGGTGGGGTCCAGCTGTTATCCAGCGATGAGCGGTTGTTTCGTTACTACAACCTTTCAGTGGGCTATACCATTCTTCCCGGTGAAGCGTTTGCCGGTCGTAACCGGGCATATAGTACCGGCCTGTATCTGCTGGCGGGAGCGGGCAGCACGGACTTTGCCGGTGACAGCCACTTCACTCTGAATGCTGGTATGGGCTACCGATTGTTGCTTACCGACTGGCTGAACCTGCGTATGGAGATGCGCAATCATATGTTTGAGCTGGATCTGTTTGGCAGCGACGAAGTGACCAATAACCTCGAGTGGAGTTTTGGTATCGGCGGTTTTTTCTGATTTATCTCAATGTAGGAGCGGTCGACCGACCGCAATATGGTGTCAGGTAATCGCGGCCAGTCGGCCGGTCCTACAGGGTTTGCTTTGGCAGGAGAGAGCGGATGTGGCGTGAAGTGGCGAAGAATGTGGTAACGATGGCGGTGACTCTGGTGTTCAGCGCGGCGGTCTTTGCGGTGGACCTGTCCGGTCCGGCACCGGACTTCACCCTGAAAAGCCGGGACGGCAAGAATGTCCGGTTATCGGAGCTTCGGGGGCAGGTGGTGATGATCAATTTCTGGGCGTCCTGGTGTGGACCTTGCCGTCAGGAGATGCCGCATCTGGAGGCCATTCACAAGGAGTATGTAGATTACGGTTTCACCTTGCTGGGTGTTAATGTCGACGAGAAGCAGGAGTCGGCCGAGAAACTGCTGGCGCAGATTCCGGTCAGTTTTCCGATTCTTTTCGATCCCTCCAGTAGTGTCAGCAAGCAATACAATGTTGATGCCATGCCAACAACAATTCTGATCGATCGTGATGGTAATCTGCGCCATCTGCATCGAGCCTACCGACCGGGCTTTGAGGATATCTATCGTAATCAGGTCAAGGCGCTGGTGCTGGAATGAAAGCCGTACTGTTGCTGGTCTGTATGCTAACTGCAGGTTGCGCACCGAAGCCCTGGATCAAACCCTATGAGCGAGCGCGACTGGCGGATCCGGTGATGGCGATGGATCGTCATCCGGCCTCATCTGCCTATCAGCATCATGTGCATCAGGCCCGGGAGGGTGCTCGTGGCGCCGAAGGTGGCAGTGGGGGTGGTTGCGGATGCAACTGAGATGCCTGCTTGCACTGTTGTTGCCGGTCCTGGCAAATGCCGCGGTGTTGCCTGAAGAGCGAGCTGACGCGCTTTACCACCGCTATGAAGGTGGTGGCATGACCATCGATGGACCGTCGGTGCTGGTGCGCAAGAATGTTGCCGAGCGAGTTTCCTTCAGCGCCAATTACTATGCGGACAAGGTCTCGGCAGCGTCGATTGATGTGGTCACCACTGCCAGTCCCTATACCGAGGAGCGCGATGAATATTCCTTTGGCACAGACTATCTGGCTGGCAAGGCAATCTACTCGCTCAAATGGACCCAAAGCGATGAGAGCGATTATTCCGCTCGCAGCGTCAGTTTTGGTGCCAGTCAGGATTTTTTTGGCGATCTGACCACGCTCAGTTTTGGCTATGCCCGTGGCGATGATACCGTGCGTCGCAGCGATGATGCACTTTTTGAAGAGGATGCGATGCGGCAGCAGTATCGTATCGGAGTCACTCAGGTGCTGACCCGTAATTTGTTGATGGCGCTCAGTCACGAGTTTGTTAGTGATGAGGGCTACCTGAATAATCCGTATCGTTCGGTTCGCTACCGGACTGGCAGTAGTTACGCATACCAGCCCGAGGTGTATCCGGAGACTCGAAGCAGTGAGGCAACGGCGATTCGTGCCAGTTACTATCTGCCCTGGCGAGCCGGGCTGCACTTCGAACATCGCTGGTACTCGGATAGCTGGGGCGTAGGGTCTCGTGACTGGGGGTTGGTGCTGGTGCAGCCCTGGCAGGAAAAATGGGAGCTGGAGTTCCGTGCTCGCTATTACGACCAGACGTCGGCAGATTTCTACAGTGATCTGTTCCCGTTTCAGGATGCCCAGAACTTCCTCGCCCGCGACAAGGAGCTGAGTACCTTTACATCCACATCATTCGGCATGGCCGCTGGCTATACATTTTTCAAAGGTCGATGGCGGCATGCCGACCGGTTCTTGCTGCGACTGTCGCTTGATCATTACCGGTTTGAGTATGACGACTTCCGCGATGTTCGAGTTGTTGTGCCGGTGGCCGGAGAGGAGCCGCTGTACGGGTTTTCCGCAGTGGTCAGCCAGCTATTGTTCAGTGTCTGGTACTGATCAGAAGGTGTCGGTCAGCAGAATGCCGATCGAGAGCCTGTTTTCATAATCGTTGTAGTTGATCAGCGAGTCACCGTAGCCGGTAAAGCCTTGCAGTAACCCCTTGAACCGGCTGTTAATCGGAAACGAGTAGTCAATCTGGGCGCTGCCCCTGTTTTCATGGCGACGAAGATTATTACGCAGCAGCAGTTCCAGAACATGATTGCCCATCGGTTTGATGACGTTCAGGTCGAAATGGCCGAGATAGCTTTCGATATCCGGGTTGTCGTCACGTTTCGGGCTGGTTACCGGGTAGTTGCCATTTTCGGGAATACGCCACCAGGGTTTCAGCGATACGTACCAGCTGCCGGCGCGAAAGACATAGCTGACAAACAGCCGGTCCCAGCTGCGCGATACTGGAACATCGCGACCATTGGACTGGTGCCAGTAACCAAAGCTGATCAGTTCCGAGTCGATCGGGCCGAACTGCCAGTTTACCGGGCGAACAATAAAGAGCTCCGGTTCGTAGTTGGTTTCCCGGAACGGACGGGACAGGTCCTGATTGTAGAGTTGCCACCAGGACACGGCGGTGAAGGAAAAATACAGCGTCGCGTCATACCAGAAGTCATCAAGCAGCGGCGTTTTCAGTGACAACTGAAACTTTACTTCCTGATGCTGCAGGTCGTCGTCGGAAATCAGCGGGTTGTTGCCGCGCGGGTTGCTCCAGTGGCTGTATGGCAACAGGTAGTTGCGACGGTGCGGCGTCAGTACGAAAGGGTTGAACTGGCTGACTTTCTCCAGCGCCAGACGGCCTCGCAGGGCATATTCGTTGCGCTGCTTCTGGCTTTGCGCCTGCGGGTTGCACCAGTGGATGATGGTTGACGCGGAGGCATCCGGTGGTGCCTTGCGCAGCGCTTCGAGCAGACATTCGTCATAAAGCCGGTTGGCCTCCGCTTCGGCATTGGCGATGGCCTCGGCATCCGGCTCGGGAATCTCGGCCACGGCCGGCAGGGCGATGACCAGCAATAGCAACAGGCTGCGTTTCACAGGGCGCGCAATTCCTCGTCGGACAGACTGCGTGCTTCCTCCTCCAGCAGCACCGGGATGCCATCGCGGACCGGGTAGGCCAGACCACTGGCCTTGCAGATCAGTTCGTTAGCGTCCTCTCGCCATAGCAATGGTGCCTTGCTGACCGGGCAAACCAGAATTTCCAGCAGTTCCTTGTCGAGCATGGTCCAGACCCCTTTTACCGGCTGTTCACGAGAGTGGACGGATTATGCCACGTAAGCGGATTCAAACGGTCGTTTGACTCTGTGGTCACGCAACGCACTGGGACTACCGGGTGGCTGGCGCTAGACTTGGCCCCCGACTCCGGCCCCCTGAGCAAAGTTTGAGCAGTGCCGGCGACCATTTCTGGAGGTGGATAATGACTCAATATAAAGCTCCCGTACGCGACATGCGTTTTGTTCTGAATGAGGTACTGGACCTGGATGGTCATTATCAGAAGCTGGGCCTGGACGAGGTCAACAGCGAGTTGATCAATGCGTTCCTTGAGGAAGGCGCCAAGTTCTCCGAGAACGAGCTGGCCCCGCTGAACCGTTCGGGCGATGAGGAAGGCTGTCAGTGGAATGATGGTGTCGTCACCACGCCGAAGGGCTTCAAGGAAGCCTATGCCAAGTATGTGGAAGGCGGCTGGCCGGCCATGGGCGGTCATCCGGAGTTTGGTGGCCAGGGCCTGCCGGGCTCCGCGGGCATCGCCATTTCCGAAATGACTGGTACCGCCAACTGGTCCTGGAGCATGTACCCGGGCCTGTCCCACGGCGCCGTTGCCACCATCGAAGAGCACGGCACTCCGGAGCAGCAAAGTACTTACCTGCCGAAGCTGATCAGCGGTGAGTGGACCGGTACCATGTGTCTGACCGAGCCGCATTGTGGTTCTGACCTTGGCACCTTGAAAACCAAGGCTGAGCCGCAGGCCGATGGCAGCTACAAGCTGACCGGCACCAAGATATTCATTTCTGCCGGCGAACACGACATGGCCGACAACATCGTCCATATCGTTCTGGCCCGTCTGCCGGGCGCACCGGAAGGCACCAAGGGCATTTCCCTGTTTATCGTTCCGAAAGTGATGGTCAATGCGGATGGCTCGCTGGGTGCGCGTAACCCGGTCAAGTGCGGTTCCATTGAGCACAAGATGGGGATCAAGGCATCGGCCACTTGCGTAATGAACTTTGATGGCGCCACTGGTTACCTGATTGGCCCGGAGAACCGCGGTCTGAACTGCATGTTCACCTTTATGAACTTTGCCCGTCTCGGCACCGCCATTCAGGGCGTTGCCCATGCCGAAGCCGGCTTCCAGGGTGGCCTGCGTTATGCCAAAGAGCGTCTCGCCATGCGCGCCCTGTCCGGCCCGAAGAATCCTGAAGGCCCGGCCGATCCGATTATCGTTCACCCGGACGTACGGCACATGCTGCTGACTGCCAAGGCGTTCGCCGAAGGTGGTCGCGCCATGGTGTACTGGGCGTCAATGATGGGTGACACCGTCAAGCTGGCGAAAACCGAAGAAGAGCGCAAGGAGGCCGATGAGCTGATGGCGTTCATTACTCC
>JBFHPX010000007.1:0-22276 GCA_041592575.1 Alcanivoracaceae bacterium | reverse complement strand
CATTTGAACCTAATCCGCATACAATGAAGCGGCTCAAGCTGAATCTCGATGCTAACTTCCCTGCAGGTTCTGGTCCGAGGATCTCGCTGCTTAACATAGGTGTCGCAGATAAGGACTCTGAATTTGAGCTGCAGGTAGATTCATCCAATCTTGGTGCCAGCAGTATTGCGGCTCGCAATCGTTCTCGCGACCCAGCCATGGCGACACGTAAGTCGGTAACTGTCCGCTGTCGCCCGTTGCTGGATGTGCTTTCCGAGCAAGGCGTGGAGTCAATTGATGTGCTGAAGATTGATATTGAGGGTGCCGAAGATATTGCCCTTGCGCCGTACTTGAGCAATGCACCTGAAAGCCGTCTTGCCAGAGTAATTATCATTGAGAACTCTGCGGAGCTTTGGAGTTGCGACCTGTTCGCGATGGTTGAAAGCCGAGGCTACAAACTCATATTTCGGAACAGGATGAACTCCGTTTACTCTCGATGATCGCCAAGCTGGGTAATGCCGTGATCTGTCCAGGCTACCCTGTTGCGCTCGTTATTAATTCGTAGCTGCTTGTTCTCATTGACGAGGGCCGGATCTTTATAGCCACGTTTGTGATCAAGGTGAACGACAATGGCGTTGTAACGTACATGTTTTGCTTTGATGCCGGCATTGAGCAAGCGCACTCCAAACTCCCGATCCAGGCCGCCCCAGGGCATGCGCTCATCAAAACCATTCACTCGAATAACGTCTTTCTTCCACGCGGATCCATTGGAGCCCTTGAAGTTACATTTTGTCGGGGTCAGCAGATTGTACAGCTTTGCTGCCCTGGGGCCGGCGGTCAGTTTGCTGTTCTTGTAGCTTGCCGGTAAGCCGTGCGCTTTTAGCCATTTCAGGTCGAAGCATCGGCCGGACATGATGTCGTCTTTCCCAATGGCCTCGCTGGTGCTCATTGGTAGCTTGTGGTACCCGCCCGAGAGGAAATAGCCTGGCCGCGCTTCGGTGGCGTGAACTGCAAGATAGTCCTGGCGAGGAATGCAATCGCCATCGGTAAAAACCAGATAATCTGACTCGGCCTGAAGGATTGCTTTGTTCAGAATCCTGCACTTTCTGAAGCCTTTGTC
The DNA here is from genome assembly GCA_041592575.1 of Alcanivoracaceae bacterium. Taxonomy (GTDB): domain Bacteria; phylum Pseudomonadota; class Gammaproteobacteria; order Pseudomonadales; family Alcanivoracaceae; genus PGZG01. The sequence continues at coordinate 21,177 of JBFHPX010000007.1, read as the reverse complement.
TTCCTGCCAGATGTGCTTGATCGACAGGCCGGTTTCTTCGCGCAGACGATCAATGGTGTCCCGAGTGTCGTCCCTGGAGCCGTCATCTCCAATAATGATCTCGAAATTCTTGTGCTGCTGAATGCTATAGCCCCAAAGCACTTTCTCCAGCCATAACGGAGAGTTGTAGGTGGTAATGATGACCGACAGTCTCATGGCGGTTTTCTCTAATGGAGGATGGGCATGGTCAGGCCGGGAATTCGGGCGAATACCCGAACGCCTCAAAATCCCTGCTGTAAAGATTACGCACCAGAGCAATAAGCTCGGAGTCGTAGTAATTTTTCAGCTTGCTATTGGCGCCCGTGGCGTTGGCGTCAAATGACGTGTTGTTATCTTCAATATCAGGCCTCAAGCGCCGCTTTACTTCCGCCAGGTCGCGGTCAAGAGACTCCACTTTACCAATCAGGTCAAAACTGTCTATCGGTATAAGCATTAGCGAATGTTGTGGCGCCCAGTGGGCGTTGCCATGCATGAATCTTGAACTCTTGAGTGCCTGCAGAAAGTCCCTGAAAGAGCTTTCCCGGTTGTTCTTTCTGGCGCGCCGCTCAATCTTGTCCAGGTAAGCGGAAAGTATTCTTGAATAAGGATTACGGACGACCGTAAATCGGAACAGGCTATCAAACTGTTCCACGTCAGCGGCAGACAACCTTGCGGGCGTATCGAAAAGCTTCTTGGCCTGTTTGGAAGATATGTCCTGACCAAACTTCAGTCTTGCCAGATTGGTGATGATGGTTGAGTTGGCCGCCTTGGGGATCCGGTTGCAGAAAAAACCCATTTCCATATCTACGCAGCCACGATCATCTGCGCTGCGAATGGAAACCGGGGAGGTAAAGGGGTAACGACGATAGAACGGCCGGAACGGCAGAGTCAGGCCGTTAAACACGAGTTTGTCGATTGCTGAGTGCATGGCGGTCGTCAATTCGGGCAGGTGGTGGCCTGCGGTTTCGTTACGGCGGCTACTTTATCACAGGGCGGCGATAGCCGTCCGTCAGCATTGTCCAGTGTGCGGGTTCCCAGTGGATTCCGGGGTGCAGCCGCTTCTCCTTCTCAAGCGAGCGCAGCAGGCGGGCCAGATTGGCCTGTTGCCAGCCCCCTGGGGGGCGCCGGCCGCACTTGTCAAAATCAATCAGCCAGCTCTGACCATCGTTGTCGAGCAGGATGTTGTGAATATTCAGGTCGGTGTGATCAATGCCGGCGGCGTGAAAGCGTTTGATCATGGCGCCGATCTGTTGCCACTGGCTTGCTGTCAGGGCGGTGCTCTGCAAAACCGCCAGCAGGTCTTTGGCCGCAGTGATGCGCCTGATCAGCAGGTCCGCCCGGTAGAGCGGGCCGACCCGACGCAGCCGTGCGCCGATCGGCTCCGGGACCGGGAGCCCCTGAGTGCGCATCTCGGCCAGTAACGCCAGCTCGCGCATGGCGCGGCTGCTGCCGGCATTGAGGCCGGCATACAGATCCTTGACCAGCCGCCCGAACAGGCCGCCGCGCCGGTAATGGCGCAGCACCAGCTCGTGCTCGCCATGGCGGACAAACCAGGTGGTGCCGCGGCCGGTGGCGGTGCCGGTGATTGCGTTGCGGGCCTGCCAGAAAGAGGGTTCAAACACATCGCTGGACAGGCTTGGCAGGCTGTCCTCCCGCAACCAGCAGATATCCGTGCCCTGACGGATCTCGACAAAGCCGGCCGGCCGGTTCATCGGTACGGATTCCTGCCATCGGGCTGATTCTTGAAGCGCCGGTGCACCCACAGATACTGCTCCGGTGCCTTGCGCACATAGTGCTCGATGGTGGCGTTGATACGATCAGCGTCAGCCTGCTCGTCGGCGCCCGGGAAACCCTCGAACGGGGCGCCGAACTCGATCCGGTAGCGGCCGCCGGGTAGCCGGTAATGTGCCACCGGCACCACGGTGGCGCCGCTCATGCGAACGATTCGGGTGGTGGCAGTGATGGTCGCGGCCGGCACCCCGAAGAACGGCGCGAATACTGCGTGTTTCATGCCGTAATCCTGATCCGGTGCATACCAGACTGCGCGCCCGGCCTTCAGGTGCCGCACCAGTCCACGCAGATCGTCACGGTCGATGTAATGCTCTACCTCACTGCGGCCCTGTTTGATCAGCCAGTCCAGCACCAGATTCTTGTTCGGTTTGTAGACCACGCTGAAACGCATCACCTTGCCGAGCAGGCGGCTGCCGACATCAATGGTGTTGAAGTGCATGCCTAGCAGCAACACGCCCTTGCCCTCTGCAAGCAAGTGGTCGACATGTTCGCGGCCAACAATCTCCAGGCGCTTGCCCAGATCAATGCGCTGGTTGCAGAAGGCGCCAGCCATTTCGGTGAGGGCCTCGCCGGTGCTCAGCATGACCTGATGAGCCAGCTGCTGCTGTTGCCCGGCATTCAGTTCAGGAAAACACAACCGGATATTGGTTTCGGCAATCCGGCGCCGGCCGCCGGCAATGTGCCAGGACAGCCGTCCGATGCTACGACCGGCGGCAAGCAGGAAATCCCAGGGTAGCTGACCGAGCAGCCAGAACAGGGCCACGCCGAACCAGGTCGGCCACCAGACGGGATGGGCGAGAGAGTCGGGTCGTTTGCGTTTGGCCATGGTCATCCCCGGAAGCAGCGCCGCAGTCTACTGGCTCATGGCAGGCCTTTCCAGCAAAGCGCCCGGGGCGGATCGTGCTACCATCCTGCGCCTGTGAATCTGGGCTTGTACGCCGGGAGAGCGCATGCGTCTGTGCTACACGCTGCTCTGGTATCTGTTGATGCCATTTCTGTTTCTCCACCTGTGGTGGCTGGGTGCGCGTGCGCCGGCCTATCGCGGCCGCTGGCGGGAGCGTCTGGCACTGGGCTACCGGCAACGCCTTGATGGTTGTGTCTGGGTGCATGCGGTGTCGGTTGGTGAGACGCTGGCGGCGGCACCGATGATCGAGGCCCTGCTGCAGCGCTACCCGGATACGCCTTTGCTGGTTACCAGCACGACACCGACCGGTTCCGAGCGGGTTCGGGCCCTGTTTGGTGCTCGCGTTCACCACGTCTACTGGCCCTGGGACACCCCGGGGGTGCTCAGCCGGTTCTGGCGCAACTTCAATCCGCAGCTGGTGATTCTGCTGGAAACCGAGCTGTGGCCCAACCTGATTGCCGCCGCCGTCAGGCGCGAGGTACCGGTGGTGCTGGTCAATGGCCGGCTGTCGGCGCGCAGCCATCGAAGCTATACGCGTTTGCGTGGCCTGATGCGGCCGATGCTGGAAAGCCTGCAGGCGCTGGCAGTGCAGACGGCAGTCGAGGCCGAGCGCTATGTCGATCTCGGTGCTGCCGCGGAGCGCATTACCGTGACCGGCAACGTCAAGTTCGACATCTCGCTGGATGACAACTTGCGAGGACGTGCGCGGCAACTGCGTGAGCAGTTCGGCGAGCGGCCGGTCTGGATCGCCGCCAGCACTCATCCGGGTGAGGATGAGGTGGTGTTGGCGGCCCATGCCCGGTTGCGTCGGCATTACCCGAACGCGCTACTGGTGCTGGTGCCGCGCCATCAGCAGCGGTTTGAACAGGTGGCGGAGCTGGTCGCCCGGCAGGGTCTTGGCATGGTCAGGCGCAGCCTTGGCCAGGCCCCCGGTGCTGATGTCGCGGTCTATCTGGCCGATACCATGGGCGAGCTGTTGATGCTGTTTGGCGCCGCCGACATTGCCTTCGTCGGCGGTTCGCTGGTGCCGGTGGGAGGCCACAACCTGCTGGAGCCAGCGCTCTGGTCGAAGCCGATTATCACCGGACCGGTGTTGCATAATTTCACCCTGATCGCTGATCTGCTTGGCGCCGCTGACGCACATCGAGTGGTGCGGAACGAGGTCGAACTGGCCGAACTGCTGCAGCAGTTGTTCGGCGAGACGGCGTTGTGTCAGCAGATGGGAGAGAGGGCGGCAGAGGTGGTGCAGGCACATCGCGGTGCGCTGGCGAAACTGCTGACCATGCTGCAGCACTATTGGCCGGCATTGCGCTAACGCCGCTCCCGCTGCTGGTTGCCGTGCAGGGGCCATTGATAGATGGCTCCTGCAGGGTAGAGAGATTACCGGCTTTCCGGCGTTGCCAGCTCGACGCTGGCGTCGCTGCTCAGCCAGGCATTGATACGGTCGATATCGTCGGTGGACAAATCGCCGGCCGCCGCCTGCAGGCGCAGGCTGACGATGATGTAGTCGTATCGGGCGGCGGAATAATCGCGCTGGTTGGCGTACAGGTTACGCTGCGCCGTCAGCACATCCACCACGTTACGCGTTCCCACTTCATAGCCGGACTCGGTGGCACGCAAGGCTGACTCGGCGGAACGCAGCGCCTGTTTGCGGGCCATCACGTTCTGGGCGCTGGCGGCAACCTGGCGGGCCAGAGACTGGGCACTCTGGCCGACATCGCGCCAGACCAGCCGGTAGATTTCCTCGGCCGCCTGATAGCGGTAGCTGGCCTCCTTACGCTGGCTGTTCAGCCCGCCGCCGGCGAACAAGGGCAGCGATGCCTCAATGCCGATGCTTTTGCCGTCGTAACCGAGAAACTGGGTTGAGCCGGGTGGCAAAGGCGTGGGGGTGTCAACGCTGGAAAAGTCTACGGCTTCATAGCGACCGACAAGGTTGACGCTGGGCAGCTGGGCAGAGGTGCGCTGTTTGGCAGTGGCTTTGGCAATATCCGCTTCGTAGCGACTGGCCAGAATCTGCGGGTTGTTGCTGCGTGCCCTTTCCATCCAGTGTGAAGGCGCTGCAGGTTCGGGGCCGGCCATCGGCAGCTCCTCGCGCAACCCGGCCAGCTTGCCCCAGGATTTGCCGGTCAATGCCTCCAGCTGGTCGCGGGAAATATCGAAATCCGCCTGTGCCACGATCAGGCCCACCCGTGACAGGTCGTAGGCGGCCTTGGCTTCCTCGACATCGGTCACCGGTACCAGTCCGACATCAAATCGCTCCTGAGTCTGCTCCAGCTGGCGACTCAGTGCCCGCTCTTCCGCCTGCGCTGTCTGCAGATCTTCGCCGCGGCGCAGAACGTCGAGATAACGCTCAGTGACGCGCAGCAGAAAATTCTGTCGTGCTTCTTCGAAACGGGCCTCGCCGGCATTGCTCAATGCCTTGCCCTGACTGTTGCTGTACCAGGTATCGGGTCGAAACAGAGGCTGAACCAGGGTCAGTCCGGCCGTCTCGCTGGTGAACTCGGTTTCCTCGCTGTCGCCCTCAAACTCGCGATAGTTGCGGGTCACATTGTAGCTGGCGGTCAGGCTCGGCAGCAGTGCCGAGCGCCCCTGGGTGGCCAGCTGCTGGTCTGCATCCAGTGTTCGTTGGGCCGCAGCCCATTCCGGGTCAGCGCCGGAGGCGGCATTCAACACATCGGTCAGGTCGGCGGTGTCAGCCAGTAGCGGGGTGCAAAGCAGGGCAGCAAGCAGCGTGACGGGTAAGCGCATGGTCAGTCCTCGTCGGATCAATGGCGGCCATAGTAATGCAAAGCCGGGGTGAAGACATTGTCGGTCCGTGACGGCCGCCAAAGCCGGACAAATACTGAGGTTTTACATGATTTTTCATCACTGTTACGTCATGCGGGGCTGGCGTATAGTGACCGACCTCTTGAAGACAAATGACACCGGAGAATCCGCCGTGCCGGACGACCACGCTCAACCGACCCCAGCCGCAGTTCGCGCTATTGATGAATCCTGTCAGCCGATTGCCGGATCAGCGAAAATCTACATCACCGGCAGTCGCGCGGACATCCGCGTGCCGATGCGACAGATTCGTCAGTCGCCGACGCCGCTGGCCAACGGAGAGTTCGAACAGAATCCGCCGATTGCCGTATACGATACCTCCGGTCCCTATACCGATGGCGCAGTACAGATTGATGTGCGCAAGGGACTGGCGCCGCTTCGCGACGGCTGGATTGCCGAGCGAGGCGACAGCGAAGAGTTGGCGGGTCTGTCGAGCGAGTTTGGTCGCCGTCGTGAACAGGATCCGATGACCGCCGGGCTGCGGTTTGCCGCCACCCGAAAACCGCGTCGCGCCAAGGCTGGCGCCAATGTCTCGCAGATGCATTACGCCCGCAAAGGCATTATCACACCGGAAATGGAATTCATCGCCATTCGAGAGAATCAGAATATCGTTGCTGCCCGTGCTGCCGGCCTGCCTGTCAATCAGCATCCGGGGCAATCTTTTGGCGCCGCGATTCCGGCGGAGATCACACCGGAGTTTGTCCGTGATGAAGTTGCCCGTGGCCGCGCCGTGATTCCCGCCAATATCAACCATCCGGAAATCGAGCCGATGATAATCGGCCGCAACTTCCTGACCAAAATCAACGCTAACATCGGCAATTCGGCGGTGACTTCCTCGATTGAAGAAGAGGTGGCAAAGATGACCTGGTCGACCCGCTGGGGCGGCGACACGGTGATGGACTTGTCCACCGGCAAGCATATTCATGAAACCCGCGAATGGATTTTGCGCAACTCGCCGGTACCGATTGGCACTGTGCCGATTTATCAGGCGCTGGAGAAAGTAAACGGCGTTGCCGAGGATCTGACCTGGGAGATTTTCCGTGACACCCTGATTGAGCAGGCCGAGCAGGGCGTGGATTACTTCACTATCCATGCCGGCGTACTGCTGCGTTATGTGCCGATGACCGCCAGGCGTGTCACCGGCATTGTTTCCCGTGGTGGTTCAATTCTCGCGAAGTGGTGCCTTGCCCATCACAAGGAAAATTTTCTTTACACCCATTTCGAAGATATTTGCGAGATCATGAAAGCCTACGATGTCACTTTCTCGCTAGGTGATGGCCTGCGCCCCGGCTCGATTGCCGACGCCAATGATGAGGCCCAGTTTGCCGAGCTGCGCACCCTGGGTGAATTGACCAAGATTGCCTGGAAACATGACGTGCAGGTGATGATTGAGGGTCCCGGCCATGTGCCGATGCATCTGATCAAGCAAAATATGGAGGAGCAGCTGAAGTGGTGTGACGAAGCGCCTTTCTACACGCTCGGTCCATTAACCATTGATATTTCTCCCGGTTACGACCATATCTCTTCTGCTATTGGCGCCGCCATGATCGGCTGGTATGGCACTGCGATGCTGTGCTACGTGACGCCAAAGGAGCATCTTGGTCTGCCCAATCGGGATGACGTCAAGGAGGGCATCATCGCCTACAAGATTGCTGCCCATGCGGCGGATCTGGTCAAGGGTCACCCGGGTGCGCAGCTGCGTGATAATGCCTTGTCAAAGGCACGCTTCGAATTCCGTTGGGAAGACCAGTTCAATCTCGGCCTTGATCCGGATCGCGCCCGTGCGTTCCACGACGAAACCATGCCCAAAGAGGCGCACAAGGTGGCGCACTTCTGTTCCATGTGCGGACCCAAGTTCTGCTCCATGGAAATCACCCAGCAGGTGCGTGACTACGCGGCCCAGCTCGATGCTGAAAAAGGCATGGCAGAAAAATCCGAGGAGTTCCGAGGCAAGGGCAGCGAGATCTATCACCCGGCAGGCAAAGATGCTTGATCCGGAATTCAGTGCGGCCGATGTTGAAATTGTTGAACGGGAGACACCGTTCAAGGGCTTCTTTCAGGTCGACCGGCTGACGCTGCGCCACCGGCTTTATCGTGGTGGCTGGAGCTCGCCACTCAAGCGCGAACTGTTTATGCGTCGTGATGCGGCGGCGGCGCTGCCCTACGATCCTCAGCGTGGTGAAATCCTGCTGGTGGAACAGTTTCGGGTCGGTGCGCTGGAGTGGCGTGATTCTCCCTGGTGTCTGGAAATGATCGCCGGCATTGCCGACAAGGATGGCGAAACGGCTGAACAGCTCATTCGTCGTGAAGCGGTGGAAGAAGCAGGTATCACGCTTGGCGAGATGGAACAGATCGCCTACTACATGCCAAGCCCCGGTGGCAGCAATGAACGGCTGCGTATTTTTGTTGCTCACGCCGACCTGACCGGCGCCGGGGGCGTGTTCGGGCATCAAGGTGAGGGCGAGGACATTCGCGCCTTTACCTTGCCGGTAACGGAAATTCCGGCATTGCTGGCCTCCGGCCGGGTAGACAATGCCGCTTCGATTATTGCCCTGCAATGGATGCTGCTGCACAGATCCTCACTCGACGCAAGATGGCGCTAGTCACCTGCCTGTGCTTATAGTCGAACCATGAGTGATAACTGGACCGCCAGAAAACGTTACCGCGTCGACCTGCCCGGGCTGCTCAGCCAGGGCGAGGAGAACTATGCGCGGCTGATGCGGCTGATGCAGTCCCTTGATGGTGGCGATCATGCCCGGTTTGAGGTTGGGCAGCACGGGCGGCAGCTGGATCTGCGGGTGCTGGAACGTTGTCCCTATACCACCGAGATGAGTCTGCAGCAGGACACCCTGCACGCACTGTTGCCGGGGCCGTCGCTGACCGTGCGTCTTTATCACGACGCGCGTCTGGCGGAGGTCACTGAGGTGACCCCGTTCCGGCGTGTTAAGGCGCGCCACGAGTACCCGAATCCGGCCATGCACCAGCCCGACGAAAAGCAGCAGTGGAACCGGTTTCTCGGTGAGTGGCTGCGCCATGTCCATGATCATGGGCGCACCAATATAGCGCTCTGGCGTGAACAGGTTGGTACCCGTAATGCCTGAAGCTGGCAATAAACCCGCCCTTTGGTTATAAGTGCATACAACCGCTTGAGGGAGCGCAGGCATTGAGTAAGGCAGGAGCAGGACAGCTGAGGGTGGTGCAGGTTTCGGACTGCCACCTGTTTGCGAGCACGGAAGGCAAGTTGCTGGGGCTGAATACCCAGTTCAGCCTCGATCGGGTGCTGGAGCTGGTCCGCGCAGAGCAAACCCATATGGACCTGATCCTGGCCACCGGCGACCTGTCCCAGGATGCTTCGCTGGAGGCCTACACCCGTCTTGATGATGCGCTCAGCGAGTTTGGCGTGCCGACCTACTGGATTGAAGGCAATCACGACAAGCCGGCGCCGATGTTCGAAGCCCTGCGCGATCACAAGGCAGAAATGGGCCCTTGCGTGATCGAGCGTGGTGCCTGGACCATCATCATGCTCGACTCCACCATTCCCGGAGAAGTGCCCGGTGAGCTTTACGACGACGACATCGAATTCCTCGACCGCTCGCTGAGCAATGCGGCCGGAGAGCACATCATGGTCTGCCTGCATCACCATCCGATCCCGATGGGCTGCAAGTGGCTGGATACCCAGGTGGTGGCCAGCGCCGATCGGTTCTTCGAGGTGATCGACCGCCATGACCGGGTCCGAGCGGTAATCTGGGGCCACGTGCATCAGGAGTACAGCGGCGAGCGCAACGGCGTGAAGCTCTATTCGGTGCCGTCCACCTGTGTGCAGTTCAAGCCGTTCAGTGAGGATTTCGCGGTCGACAAGATTCCGCCCGGCTACCGCTGGTTCGATCTCTACCCGGATGGTCGCATCGAGACCACGGTGTCACGGGTGCAGGGCATCGAATTCGAGGTGGACATGTCGGTGAAAGGGTACTGACCGGTTTGCGAGGCCGACCAATGTTTGCGGTCGGTCGACCGCTCCTACAGGTGAGCCGATGACCACCTCGCTGTTATACATCCACGGCTTCAACAGTTCCCCGCAATCATTCAAGGCGCGCCAGCTGGCGGACTATTTCGCCGCCCATGACGCCGCCCATCGGCTGATCGTGCCGACCTTGCCGCCTTCGCCTCGCGCTGCCATGGCGATACTGGAGCGGGAAATTGCCGCCGCCGGTCCGGTAGCCCTGATCGGCTCATCCCTCGGTGGCTTCTATGCCACCTGGCTGGCGCACCACCACGAATTAAAGGCGGTGCTGATCAATCCGGCGGTGCGTCCCTGGGCACTACTTGATCAATATGTCGGCGAACTCGCCAATTATCATAGTGGGGAGCGACATACACTGGAGCCCGGCTGGGTGGATGAGCTGCGTCATTATGAAGTTGACGATATCGTTCACCCGGAAAACCTGCTGGTGATGCTGCAAACCGGCGACGACACCCTGAACTGGCGTGACGCCTGGGATTACTATGCTGACTGTCATCTGTACCGTGCGCTTGGCGGAAGCCACGGGTTTGATGACTTTGATGCAGTGATTCCGTTAGTGTTGCGGTTTTCCGGACTGTCGCTGACCTGAGCAATTCATGAGCAATAACTATACCGCCGAGAATATCGAGGTTCTCTCCGGGCTGGAGCCGGTCAAAAAACGTCCCGGCATGTACACGGACACCAGCCGTCCCAATCACCTGGTTCAGGAAGTGGTCGACAACTCGGTCGATGAAGCACTGGCTGGCCATGCGAAAAATATCCGCGTCACCCTGAACAAGGATGGTTCCATAGAAGTTGAGGATGACGGCCGCGGCATGCCGGTGGATCTGCATCCGCAGCTGAAAAAGCCGGGCATTGAGGTGATCCTCTGCACTCTGCATGCCGGGGGCAAGTTCTCCAACAGTAACTACCAGTTCTCTGGCGGTCTGCACGGCGTCGGTGTGTCGGTGGTGAATGCGCTGTCAAAGCAGCTGGAGGTGCAGGTCAAGCGCGACGGCAATGTCTATCGGATGACCTTCGCCCACGGCGACAAGGTATCTGATCTGGAAGTCATTGATACCGTTGGCAAGCGCAATACCGGCACGCTGGTGCGGTTCTGGCCGGAAGAGAAATATTTCGACAGCCCGAAGATTTCCGTCAGCCGTCTGCGTCATCTGCTACGCGCCAAGGCGGTACTGTGCCCCGGTCTTGCCGTCACGCTGGTGGATCACAACAGCGGTGAAACCGAGTTCTGGCAATACGAAGACGGACTGGTCGAGTACCTGCTTGATGCCACCCGCGGCTGGGAAAAGATTCCGGAAGCACCGTTCGATGGCGCCATGCGCGCCGAGACCGAAGCCGCCGACTGGGCGGTGCTGTGGTTGCCCGAAGGTGGTGAGCTGGTCACCGAGTCCTATGTCAACCTGATTCCCACCGCTCAGGGCGGCACCCATGTAAATGGCCTGCGCGCTGGTCTGCTCGACGCCATGCGCGAGTTCTGCGAATTCCGCAATCTGTTGCCGCGTGGCGTCAAGCTGTCGCCGGAGGATATCTGGGACCGCGCCTGCTACGTGCTCAGCATCAAGATGCAGGATCCGCAGTTCGCCGGCCAGACCAAGGAGCGGCTCAGCTCGCGGCAAACCGCCGCGTTTGTATCCGGCGTGGTCAAGGATGCCTTCAGTCTGTGGCTGAACCAGCACACTGCCGAAGCGGAAAGGCTGGCGGATCTGTGCATCAACAATGCCCAGAAGCGCATGCGCGCTGCAAAAAAAGTGGTGCGCAAGAAAGTCACCGCCGGCCCGGCGCTGCCTGGCAAGCTGGCCGACTGCGCCAGTGATGATCCGGCCCAGACCGAACTGTTTCTGGTCGAAGGGGATTCCGCTGGCGGTTCCGCCAAGCAGGCCCGCAGTCGCGAGTTTCAGGCCATCATGCCGCTGCGAGGCAAGATTCTGAACAGCTGGGAAGTGGACTCCGCCGAAGTGCTCGGCTCCCAGGAAATTCATGACATCGCCGTGGCGCTGGGCATCGAGCCGGGCAATGATGATCTGGCCCAGTTGCGTTACGGCAAGGTCTGTATTCTCGCTGATGCAGACTCCGACGGTTTGCATATCGCCACCTTGCTGTGTGCGCTGTTTGTTCGCCACTTCCCGTCGCTGGTCAAGCAAGGCCACGTGTTCGTCGCCATGCCGCCACTGTTCCGTATTGATATCGGCAAGGATGTTTACTACGCCCTGGATGAATCCGAGAAGCAGGGCGTGATGGATCGCATTCGTGCCGAAGGCAAGCGCGGCAAGGTTCAGGTCACCCGCTTCAAGGGTCTGGGTGAGATGAATCCGCTGCAATTGCGCGAAACCACCATGGCGCCGGACACCCGGCGACTGGTGCAGCTTTCCGTGGAAGCCGGCGATGACACCCATCAGCTGATGGACATGCTGTTGTCGAAGAAGCGCGCCGGTGATCGCAAGGACTGGCTGGAAGATAAAGGCAACCTGGCAGAGATTTGATTCATGGCTGACGATTTCGAAAAAATCGCCCTGCGCGATTACACCGAGAAGGCCTACCTCGATTATTCGATGTACGTCATTCTCGATCGTGCCTTGCCGCATATCGGTGATGGCCTCAAGCCTGTGCAGCGGCGCATTGTCTATGCGATGAGTGAGCTGGGCCTGAAGAATACTGCCAAGCACAAGAAGTCCGCCCGCACTGTCGGTGATGTACTCGGTAAATATCACCCGCATGGTGACTCCGCCTGCTATGAAGCCATGGTGCTGATGGCGCAGCCGTTCAGCTACCGCTATCCGCTGGTGGATGGTCAGGGTAACTGGGGTTCGCAGGACGACCCGAAATCTTTTGCTGCCATGCGTTACACCGAATCACGGCTCGCCCCATACGCGGAAGCGCTGCTCAGCGAGCTCGGTCAGGGCACGGCGGAGTGGGTGCCGAATTTTGACGGCACGCTGGACGAACCGAAGCTGTTGCCGGCGCGGGTGCCTAATGTACTGATGAACGGGACCACCGGCATCGCTGTGGGCATGAGCACCGACATTCCGCCACATAATCTGCGCGAAGTGGTCAATGCCTGTATTCATCTGCTGAAGGATCCCGGCGCTTCGCTGGATGATCTGGTCGAGATTATCCAGGGCCCGGATTACCCCACCGAGGCAGAAATCATTACCCCGCGCAACGACATCATCCGCATGTATGCGGAGGGTCGTGGTTCGTTGAAGATGCGTGCCATCTGGGAGATGGAAGAAGGCGACATTGTGGTGACCGCGCTGCCTTACCAGGTATCCGGCGCCAAGGTGCTGGAACAGATCGCCGACCAGATGAACAGAAAAAAACTGCCCATGGTCAGCGATCTGCGCGACGAGTCGGATCATGAAAACCCGACCCGGCTGGTGATCACGCCGCGCTCCAATCGCGTCGATGTCCAGCAATTGATGAGTCACCTGTGCGCCAGCACTGATCTGGAAAAGAACTACCGTGTCAATCTGAACATGATCGGCATCGATGGCAAGCCGCGGGTCAAGTCTCTCGATGTGATCCTCAACGAGTGGCTGCAATACCGCATGGTGACGGTGCGCCGGCGCCTGCAGCATCGCCTCGACAAGGTGATGGATCGCCTGCATATTCTCGACGGCTTGCTGATTGCCTTCCTTAACATCGACGAAGTCATCCATATCATCCGCAACGAGGATGATCCGAAGACCGTGCTGATGGAACGCTTCGGGCTATCTGACCGGCAGGCGGAGGCGATCCTCGAATTGAAGCTGCGCCATATCGCCAAGCTGGAGGAAATGAAGATTCGCACCGAGCAAGGCGAGCTGGCCGACGAGCGCAAGACCCTCGAAGACACTCTGGGCTCCATGTCGTTGATGAAGAAGCTGGTTGCGAAAGAGCTGAAGCAGGATGCCGAGAAGTACGGTGATGATCGCCGCTCGCCGATTGTCGAGCGTGACGAGTCGCGCGCGCTGGATGAAACCGAGCTGGTGGCGGCCGAGGCAATTACTGTGGTGGTTTCCGAGCGCGGCTGGGTGCGCTCCGCCAAGGGCCATGATATTGATCCGCTGTCGCTGACGTATAAATCCGGCGATGGCTTCCTGTCCGCGGCCAGCGGTAAGTCAAATCAGCAGGCCTGCTTTATAGACTCCACCGGCAGAACCTACTCGCTGGCGGCGCATGGCCTGCCCAGTGCTCGCGGCCATGGCGAGCCATTGTCGGCGCTGCTGTCGCCACCCAGTGGCGCCAGCTTTATTGCCGCCATGATGGGAGCGGACAAGGATGCCTGGCTGTTGGCCAGTGATGCCGGCTACGGTTTCGTCGCCCGCCTCGGTGATCTTCATGCCAATAAAAAGGCTGGCAAGAGTGCGCTGACGGTGCCGCCGAACGGCAAGGTCTTGCCGCCGCGGCCGATTCGCAATCTGCAGAATGACATCGTTGCCGTGCTCGCCAACGATGGCCGTTTGCTGGTGTTCGCACTGAAAGATTTGCCGGAGATGCCGCGTGGAAAGGGCAACAAGATGATGGCGATTCCTTCAGCAAAACTCGCTGACCGCTCAGAGTTTGTCCAGGATGTACAGGTGCTTGGCCCGGACGACACGCTGCTGGTATATGCCGGCAAGCGCCATATCGGCCTGAAGCCGTCTGATCTTGAGCACTATATGGGTGAGCGCGGCCGTCGCGGGGCGAAATTACCGCGCGGTTTCCAGAACGTTGACCGGATGGAAGTGGAGCGCAAGGGCGGCTAAGCGGATCAGTCTGGCTCGACCAGCAGATGCAGTAACGCGTGCTGTTCCGCGCCGGCAGGCCCGGCATTCAGCTGCAGAGTCTGGCCACTTTTACATCTGTCGTCATTCACGGCGTGGTAGCGGGAAGGGGTCGAGTTGCGCTGATCAAATGCTCGGCTTCCCTGTGTTTGTCGAATGGAAAATGTGCGTTCCGCGTAGTTGTACAGGCAGATCACATCGGCCTGTACTTGCATCCGTACCGGGTGGGCAATGGTAAGGGCGATTGACACGCCGGCCTCGGCATAACCTGAAGGTGATTCTGCCTTTGCCGGAGATCCTGAAAACAACAATGCCGCAGCCAGAAAAATGAGAAGAGTATTGTTTTCCTGATTCTTCATCTTGCCACTCCCGCAGCGCGGTCATGGTTTGATGCGGCGCTGCCTGATAAATCGGCAGCTCCAGTATTGTTGCAGCGCAGCAACGGGTAAAAGAATGCGTTCTGCTAATGCGGCCATCGCTCATGGCAGGAATGACTTAAAAACTCGAAAGGAAATCACGGCGATATCACGGCGATTTTCTATATCAGCCCTTGTGCCAGCATGGCGTCGGCAACCCGGACAAAGCCGGCAATATTGGCGCCATTAACATAGTCGGTCTCGCCGGCCTGAGTGCCATACTCGATGCAGCTGTGATGAATGCGCTGCATGATCTTGTGCAGTCTCTCGTCCACTTCGCCCTCGCTCCAGCTCAGTCGCAAGCTGTTCTGGCTCATTTCCAGACCGCTGACTGACACGCCACCGGCATTTGCGGCCTTGGCAGGTCCGAACAGGATGCCGGCATCACGAAAGATTTCAATGGCGGGCAGGGTGGAAGGCATATTGGCGCCTTCCGCCACACAGAAGCAGCCGCTCTCGACCAGTTTCTTCGCATCTTCTGCGTGCAGTTCATTTTGCGTTGCACAGGGCAGGGCAACATCGCAGGGCAAACTCCAGGGACTCACGCCGCCCTGATAGGGCAGGTCAAACTCTGCCGCCACATCGGCCAGCCTTCCACGCAATTCATTCTTCACGTGGCAAAGGAAATACCATTGCTCAATCTTCATTCCCTTCGGGAAGTGCAAAGTGCCCAGGGTATCGGACAGGCTGATGACCTTGCCGCCAAGTTCCAGAGTTTTTCTGGCTGCCGACTGGGCGACATTGCCGGAGCCGGAAATGGCCACCCGCTTGCCCTCGATATCTTCGCTGCGGGTTTTCAGCATTTCCTCAACAAAATAAAGCAGGCCATAGCCGGTTGCTTCCGGGCGCAACAGGCTGCCACCAAAGGCTGGTGCTTTTCCGGTAAAGCTGCCTGTGAACTGGTTGGTCAGTTTCTTGTGCATGCCGAACATGTAGCCGACTTCTCGCATGCCCACGCCGATGTCGCCGGCGGGGACATCCAGGTTCGGGCCAATATGGCGATGCAGCTCAAGCATGAACGCCTGACAGAAGCGCATCACTTCATCATCGGTCTTATTCTTCGGGTCAAAATCCGAGCCGCCCTTGCCACCGCCCATTGGCAGCGAGGTCAGTGAATTCTTCAAGGTCTGTTCAAAGGCGAGAAACTTCAGGGTGTCGAGATTGACCGCCGGATGAAAACGGATGCCACCCTTGTACGGGCCAATGGCGCTGTTCATCTGCACCCGGTAGCCGCGATTCACATGCACGCGGCCCTGATCGTCCTGCCACGGCACCCGGAACAGGATGGCACGCTCCGGTTCGACCAACCGCTCCAGCAAGCCTGGCTGCTGATATTTCGGCGTGCGCTCGATAAAGGGCCAGAGTGAACGCAGCACTTCCTCAGCCGCCTGATGAAACATGGCCTGCTCGGGGTCGCGTTGGCGTAGCTGTACCAGAAAATCATCAAGCGAACTGGACATCACCGGCTCCGGCAACTGAATTGCGAACCAGCTTACCGCAGACAGATGACGCCGTCCTGATCCGGCTCAGGCCAGTGCCAGCTGCTGCAGCAGTGCCTCGGTGTCAGGCTTGAGCGAAACCAATGCCAGTTTGCGAGCCCTTGGCAGACGCTTGAGTCGATGCTCGGCGCGTAGCGCCAGGCTGCGATCACCAATCGGCAGATGCCAGAGCAGGGCAATTCGTGTTGCCGAGCGGGTAAAGCGGGCGCCTTTGGCGCCGCCGGCCAGATGTTCCTGATAGCGGCGCTCCGGATCAGTACTGATGCCGGTGTACAGGCGGCCGTCGCAATCAAGCAGATACAGCCACCAGATATTTTCCGTTGTTGTCATTGCTGCGGGCAGATCACGATCTTGCCGATTGAGCGGCGCTCGAACAAGGCGGCAAAAGCCTCGCCAGACCTGTCCAGCGGATAGCGCTGGTCCGCCTGTGGCTTCAGTTTGCCGGACAGGGTCCACTCCACCAGCGTGGTGATGACCGGTGGAACGATGGTCGGGTTGGCCATGACAGCGCCACCCCAATTGACGCCGTGAATACTGCATTGCTTGAGCAGCGGCAGGTTGAGCGGAATGGTGGCGATGCCGGTGACAAAACCGACCACCAGAAATCGTCCGCCTGGATTCAGCATGCGCAGCGCCGGTTCCGCCGTGGCGCCGCCAATCGGATCGTAAACCACATCAATGCCGTTACCGCCGGCGGCGGCCTTGGCTGCCTTGCGCCATTCCGCGTCGGTGTAATCAACCACCGCATCAGCGCCAGCGTCGAGACAGCGCTGCCGTTTTTCTTCGCTGCCGGCGCAGGCAATCACCCGGGCGCCGATGGCCTTGGCAATTTCAATGGCGGTGCTGCCGGTGGTGCCGGAGGCGCCCAGCACCAGCAGGGTTTCACCGGCTTTCAGCTGGCCGATTTCGCGCAGGCCGTACAAACCGGTGGCGTAGGCAATAAAGAAGTTCGCCGCATCTTCCAGCTTCAGCTGCGCCGGTAATGGAAAGCAGGACATGGCCGGCAGCGTCAGCAGCTCGGCCATGGCTCCCATCAACGCAAACCCGGCCACGGCATCGCCGGGCTTCAGATGCGATACGCCGTTGCCAACCGCTTCCACCGTGCCGGAGAACGAGCTGCCCGGCACAAACGGCAGCGGCGGCTTGATCTGGTATTCACCCTTGATCAGCAGGCCATCAAAGTAGCCGACGCCGACGCCGGCCACGCGGACCTGTATCTCGCCCTGATTTGGCGCCCGGGCGGGAATATCGGAAACCTTCAGCGCCGACGGATCACCGAAGGCCTCGACCTGTAATGCGCGCATAGTGCTCTCCCGTTGTTCTGTGCTGTGCGGTGTCCATGATGCCGCAATATAGTCGTGCCGGCGTGACCGGATGTCACTGCCGTCGGTGCGATGTTGTCATTGTTGCCCCGGCCCTGGCGGGAGTAGCCTCTCGATTCGCGGTATTCATGCCCGTGCGGCATGCCGCTCCGATCAATCATCAGGAGACCAATCATGGCCGAAGCCTACATTGTTGATGCCGTCCGTACCGCCGGGGGCCGCCGCAACGGCCGTCTGAGCCGCAAGCATCCCGCTGATCTTGGCGGCATCGTCATTGATGCCCTGCTTGATCGCAGCGGCGTTGATCCTGCCGCAGTGGACGATGTGATTTTCGGCTGCGTCAGCCAGATCGGCCCGCAGACTTTCAATGTCGCCCGCACCAGCATTCTCAGCTCGAAGCTGCCGGAGTCGGTGCCGGGCGTCTCGATTGACCGTCAGTGCGGTTCATCACAGCAGGCTATTCACTTTGCCGCCCAGGCGGTGCTGTCCGGCACCCAGGATCTGGTGATCGCCGGTGGCGTCGAAGTGATGAGCCAGGTGCCGATCGGCTCGCCCATGTCCAAGGCCATGGATCTGGGCACGCCGTTTGATGGCGTCATCAGCAAGCGCTATCCGGGCGAAACCTTCAGCCAGTTCAGTGGCGCAGAGAAAATGGCGGCCAAATATGGCGTCACCCGTGAGGAGCTGGCGAAATTTGCCTACGACAGTCACGTCAACGGCGCAGCGGCCAGCAAGGCTGGCAGGTTCAAGCAGGAAATCGTCCCGATCGAAGTCGATATCGACGGCCAGAAAGTGGTTCATGATACCGACGAAGGCATCCGCTGGGAGCCGGATCACGACGCCATGCTGAATCTGGCGCCGCTGCAGGAAGGCGGCGTCATTTCCGCCGCCTTCGCCAGCCAGATCTGTGACGGTGCGTCCGCTGTACTGGTGGCCAGCGCCGAAGCGGTCAAGAAATATGGTCTGAAGCCGATTGCCCGCATCCACACCATGGCGGTGGTCGGTTCCGATCCGACCATGGTGCTGGAAGGCCCGATTCCGGCAACGCAGAAAGTGCTGGAAAAATCCGGCCTGAAGATCGAAGACATGGATCTGTATGAAGTTAACGAAGCGTTCGGCTCCGTACCGTTGGCCTGGGCCAAGGCGGTGGGTGCGGATCTGACCAAACTGAACGTCAATGGTGGCGCTCAGGCGCTGGGTCATCCGCTTGGTGCCACTGGCAGCAAGCTGGCCGGCACGCTGATTTATGAATTGCGTCGTCGTGGCGGCCGCTACGGGTTGCTGGCGATCTGCGAAGGCCTTGGCACTGCCAACGCAACCATTTTTGAAATCGTCTGAGTTGTTGTGAAAAAGAAAATGGCGCCGAACGGCGCCATTTCTTGATCAGAATACGACAGCGACGCTAATCGTGGGCTGGAACACCGGTGTTTCCACCGTGCCCAGCAGGGTCTCATCCACCCCGGCAATCAGTTTGGCCGAGCCGCCGAGGGTAAAGTGCCTGGCCAGCTTGCGTTCGTAACCGATGGCACCAACGAAGCCCAGATCGTCTTCAATATCATTCTCGTAGTAACCGACACCGGCCTGAAAGAACACGCTGTTCAGGCGACCACCCATATAGTGCTTGTAGCCAACATCCAGCACCACCAGCTCTTCGCCTCTGGCATAGCCAAGCAGCACAGCGCCATTGCCACTGGTCGCGAACTGGAACCAGAGGTTTTCCATGCCGTCATCCTGGTTCTGATCGATGGTGCGGATCAGGTCCATGCCCAGTCCGAACTCGGCTGCGCGTACAGGCAGGGCAAACGCGGATAAAAGCACAAGAAGCAGTGTGGCAGCAGTACGCATGGGGCTCTCCGGAAAAAGGGTGACTCTCGGACAGCAAGCGTTGCAGAACGGTTCCTGTCAGGCAAGGAGCTGATGCCCGGTACCGAAGTGCCGTCAGGCTTTTACTTCGTCAGGCCAAGACGAGGATAGTAGTCTTCATTGTAGGGCAGCGGTTGTTGCAGGCGGGCGGCGATCTCGTTGGCAAACTGGCGGCGCAGCTTCGAGATGATATTGCCGCACCCCGCCACATTACGGGAGGCGCCAAAAATTTCGCAGCGGGCGGCGTCGAGCTCCTGAAGGATGTACTGCTTGATTGAATCAGGTAACTCGGTGCCTTCGACATAGCGGGTCGCAGCGCGCAGATCATCCTTGGCTTCACCGGTGTAGTCCTGCACCAGCTCGTCAGCAACGCTGGCACAGAAATCGTGCAGGCGAATCAGGGTGGTGAGCAGGGAATCAGTACTGGCGGACATGATACTAACCTCATTGTGCGCAGGCGTGGATGATGAAGCAGACGCGCGTGAATGACAGCAGGTTCCGTGCCAGTTTTACACTGTTTTTATGACATTGCGAAGGCGCCGGCGAAATGATGTCGGTGACTCCCCGGTCCACTTGCTGAATGCTCGGGAAAAATTGGCCGGATTCTGATAGCCGAGGCGCGCTGCCACCGCCTGTACGGGAAGGCCGCTATGTTCAAGCATTTTCTGCGCGTCACGACGGCGGCACTCTTCCAGAATCAGCAGAAACGAGCTGCCGTGGCGTTGCAGCTTACGCTTTAGCGTGCGGGTCGACATGCATAATTTTCCCGCAACATGTTCCAGATCAGGGTATCCGTGACCGGAAAGCACCAGTTCGGCACGCACCCGCTGGGTGATGTCGGCTTCCTGATCGGCGGCCAGCGCCAGTTCCCGTTCACACAGTTCAATGGCACCGCGAGAAGCCAGCGGATCAGCCATCACCGGTCGCAGAGATAGATAGTGCTGCGGCAAGCGCACCATGTTCACAGCCTGCTGGAAACGGGTGGTGGGTAACCGATCGCGCCAGAGGCGGTGGTAGTCCGGCTCGGCATAGTCAAAGCAGATTTCCATCCCCGGGATGTCGAGCAGGTCACGACCGAGCAGCACCGAGGTGGCACGCGCCACACCAAGCAGAATGTTCTCGACAAAGAATTGCCGCATCACCGGAATCGGTTGCCGTTCACGCAGGATCAGGCTGCCGTACTGTTCATCCTCGATAAACTCGAAGGTGAAGCCGGCCTGCCGCAGGCGCGCATAGCGGGCAGAGATTTCCTGAGCCTGACGCAGGGTTGCGGCGCTCATTGCCGCATAACCGAGCACGCCGTGCACGGTCGGGCGCATGCGCAGGCCGTATTCATAACCCAGCGCCGGATCAGCTGTCAGGGCCTGGGCCCGCATCACCAGCAGGGTCCACTGGGTCGGCGACATCCGCGCCTGACTGTTATCCAGCAGGGCCGGATCAATCGGAATGCCAGTGAGCAGGGTGCTGGCGGCAATGCCACGCTCCGCCAGAATCTCCAGCAGCAGCTGCAGATAGGCGATGGAAATACTCGGTTCCCGGGCGCGGTAGGGATCTTTCATCTCGGGCCTGCCTTGAGGTGGCCCTTAATGATATGAAGTTTGGCGCGCCAGCGCATCACGCAGATGCCGGTGGATGCTTACACTGGCCGCTGACAGGGTGACACAGCGCACCGAGCCACATTTGGGGGCAATCATGGCTGGAATCAGACTGGACGGGGCGGTGGTCGCCATTACTGGCGCCGGCCGTGGTATTGGCCTGGCCATCGCCAGTCGACT
>JBFHPX010000006.1:0-22733 GCA_041592575.1 Alcanivoracaceae bacterium | reverse complement strand
GACTGCTCCGGCGGCGCGGCAAACATGATGAACAGACGCACGGTGTCGGCGCCGTACTGTTCGATCAGCTCCTGCGGGTCGACGGTGTTGCCTTTCGATTTTGACATCTTCGAGCCGTCCTTGAGCACCATGCCCTGACACAGCAGGCGCTTGAACGGTTCGTCTGAACTGACCAGCCCGGCATCGCGCAGCAATTTATGAAAAAAGCGCGAATACAGCAGGTGCAAAATGGCGTGCTCGATGCCGCCGATATACTGATCCACTGGCAACCAGTAGTTGGCCTTGGCCGGATCAAGCATGGCGTTGTTGCTGTCCGGGCTGCAGTAGCGGGCGTAGTACCAGCTCGACTCCATAAAGGTGTCGAAGGTATCGGTTTCGCGCGTCGCTGCGGCGCCGTTGAAACTGGTTCTGGCCCACTCGGGATCAGCCTTGATCGGGCTGGTGACACCATCCATCACCACATCTTCCGGCAGCCGCACCGGCAGATCATTTTCCGGCGCCGGCACCAGTTCGCCGCTTTCCAGGTTGATCATCGGAATCGGCGCGCCCCAGTAACGCTGACGGGAAACGCCCCAGTCGCGCAGCCGGTAATTCACCTTGCGCTCGCCAAGACCGCGCTCAGCCAGCCAGCTGGCGATGGCATCGAATGCCTGCTGTGAGCTCAGGCCATCAAACGGTGCCGAGTTCAGCAGTACGCCCTTGCTGGTAAAGGCTTCCTTTGCAATGTCGATTGCTTCGCCGTTGGCCGCTGCAATCACCTGTTTGATCGGCAGGTTATATTTCTGCGCGAATTCGTAATCGCGCTGATCATGCGCCGGCACCGCCATTACCGCGCCGGTGCCGTAATGCATCAGTACGAAGTTGGCGACCCAGACCGGCACGTCTTCACCGCTGACCGGATGCTTCGCATACAAACCGGTGAAGATGCCTTTCTTTTCCATGGTGGCAATATCGGCTTCGGCAACCTTGGCGTGCAGGCATTCCTCGACAAAGGCGGCGACCTCGGCATTACCGGTGGCGGCCTGTCGCGCCAGCGGGTGCGCAGCCGCCACCGCCAGATAGCTGACCCCCATCAGGGTGTCCGGGCGGGTGGTGTAAACGCGCAACGAATCACCGCCGTTGACGGTGAAATCCATCTCCACGCCTTCCGAGCGACCGATCCAGTTGCGCTGCATGGTCTTGACCTGTTCCGGCCAGCCATCCAGTTGATCGAGATCGTTCAGCAGCTCTTCAGCGTAATCAGTGATCTTGATAAACCACTGCGGAATTTCCTTTTGCTCGACCCGGGTGTCGCAGCGCCAGCAGCAACCGTCGATGACCTGCTCGTTGGCGAGTACGGTCTGGTCGTGCGGGCACCAGTTCACCGTCGACAGTTTTCGGTACACCAGGCCCTGGCGATAAAGCTGTGTGAAAAACCACTGTTCCCAGCGGTAATATTCCGGCCGGCAGGTGGCC
Source organism: Alcanivoracaceae bacterium (assembly GCA_041592575.1). Classification (GTDB taxonomy): domain Bacteria; phylum Pseudomonadota; class Gammaproteobacteria; order Pseudomonadales; family Alcanivoracaceae; genus PGZG01. The sequence continues at coordinate 21,278 of JBFHPX010000006.1, read as the reverse complement.
AGTTCGCGTTGCCAGTCGTAGCCGAAACCAAGGCGCTTCAACTGGCCCTTCATGTAATCAATGTTTTCGTAAGTCCATTTCGCCGGCGGTACGCCATGTTTCAGTGCGGCATTTTCCGCCGGCAGGCCAAACGCATCCCAGCCCATCGGTTGCAGCACGTTCTTGCCCTGCATGCGCTGGTAACGGCTGACCACATCGCCGATGGTGTAGTTGCGCACATGGCCCATGTGCAGACGGCCACTCGGGTAGGGAAACATCGACAGGCAGTAGTATTTCTCCCGCGTCGGGTCCTCAATGGCTCTGAAGGTCTGGTGGGCGTCCCAGTACTGCTGGGCTTCCTGTTCGATCTGCTCAGGACGATACTGTGTATCCATCGGAATGCGTGGCCAACTGACAAGAATAAGAAGGGGCATAGGATACATGACCACCGTGCTGCCAGACAGGGCTGAGGGCCGCATGCTTGCTGCCGGGCAGGGCGCATGAGCGCCGGTGCGCTGATGGTGCTGTTGCTGGTGGCCGGCACCCTGCCGGTGCTGGTGCGTCAGCTTTATCCGCCGTTGCCGCCGCGAGATGACACGTCGGTGCCGGGCTGTGTGGTAGTGCTTGGCGGCGGGATTGTCGGTAACCGTGGCAATCGACGCTCATCCCGAATAGGCCTGCGTCGTCTGGCCCGGGCCATGACTGAGGCGCGTTCCCGTGGTGTGCCATTGCTGATCAGTGGTGGAGGCAATGGTTCGAGACAGGGTTTCAGCAGTGAGGCCAGCCTGCTGGCGCAGGAGGCCAGAGGCTACGGCTTGACCCTGTGGCTTGAGGAACGTAGCCGTAATACCCGTGAGAATGCCCGCAACAGTGCTGCCTTGCTGAGGCGCAAAGGCATCGCAGAGGTGCTGCTGGTGACCGACAGGGCACACATGACCCGGGCAATGCTGTGTTTTCGCAAGCAGGGCATTTCGGTACAGGCGGCCCCGGTGGAACGGTTGCCGGCGCCGGCCTGGATGCCCTCTGCGGGAGCTTTGTTGTTGTTGCCAGAGATCTGGTACGAGTGGTTGGCGTTGCTCTGGTACCAGTGGCGGGGTTTCGAGTAACGCCAGCGAGCAGCAGGCGTGAATTTCCCGATTACGGTGGCGGCAGCGTCGTCAGCGGATCCAGATCGGTCAGCGCGGCATACTGGCTCAGATAGATATTGCCGCTCAGGTGATCGGCAAAGCCCACTTTCTTCAGCGCGTCCGCCACCGGTCCCTTTATCTCGGACAGATGCAGGATGACGCCTGCATCCTGCAGCCGCTGGCTGAGTAGCTCGAGACTTTCCAGAGCGCTGGCATCAATCAGGTTGACTGCTGAGCACTGCAGCACGACATGGCGAATTTCGCGTTTTTGCAGCGCCATATCATAGACAGAATCTTCCAGATAGCGGGCATTGGCGAAGTACAGGGACTCATCAACGCGCACCGACAACACCGTCGGGCTGGTAATAACCTGATGCCGTTTGATATTGCGAAAATGTTCTGTGCCCGGTACCTGACCGACCACCGCAATATGCGGTGAGCTTGTGCGCCAGAGAAAAAGCAGCAGGGAAGCCACCACGCCCATCACCACGCCGGCCTCGACGCCGATGGTGAACACTCCGAGCATGGTCAGCATCATCGCGGTGAAATCGATCTTCGAGTACCGCCAGGTGCGGCGAATGGTGGCAAAATCGACCAGCGACAGTACCGCGACAATGATGGTGGCGGCGAGCGTGGCGTTGGGCAGGAAGGTAAACCAGGGCGTCAGCAACAGGGTGGTTACGGCAATGGCGATGGCGGTAAAAATGCCTGCCATCGGCGTGACTGCACCGGCGTCAAAGTTGACCACCGAGCGGGCAAAACCGCCGGTCACAGGGAAGCCGCCGGACAGCGCCGAGCTGATATTGGCAGCGCCGAGGCCGGCGAGTTCATGGTTCGGGTTGATCCGTTGACGGCGTCGCGCCGCAAGGGTTTGTGCCACCGACACGGACTCGACAAAACCGATCAGGCTGATCAGAAACGCGGGTACCAGCAGTGTTTGCCAGAGCCCGATATCAAACGGCGGTAGCGACAGCCCGGGCAGACCTCCGGGTACCGAGCCAACAACCTGAACGCCGGTTTGATCCAGTTGCCACTTTGCCACCGCGACGGTGCTGAAGATAACCGCCAGTGCCGGGCCGGCACGAGCTAGCAGGTCCACTGCCAGCGACGGCAGCTTCAGTTTCTGCAGCATGGTCTTCAGCTTTTTTCGCGTCCAGAGCAGAAACAGCAGGGCGCTGCCGCCGACCATCAGTGTTGGCAGGTGGGTGGCGCTGAGTTGTGGCAGTAGCCCGGCAACAATTTCCACCAGCGTGTGTCCGTCAGCGGACACACCGAGCAGGTGTTTGATCTGGCTGGCGGCAATCAGGATGCCGGAGGCGGTGATAAACCCGGCGATCACCGGATGAGATAACAGGTTGGCAATCCAGCCCAGTCGCAGCAGCGCCATGGCCGCCAGCAGCAGGCCGGACAGCAGCGCCAGAATCATGGCTGCGGCCAGATACTGGTCACTGCCCGGTTCCGCCACCTTGCTGACGGCTGCGGCAGTCATCAGTGATGCCACCGCCACCGGGCCAACCGCCAACGTTCGGCTGGAGCCGAACAGGGCATAGCCGAGCAGCGGCAGCATGCTGGCATACAAACCGACCTCCGCCGGCAGTCCGGCGAGCATGGCATACGCCAGGCTTTGCGGAATCAGCATGACGGTGACGATCAACGCCGCCATGGCGTCTGACAGGGCGTCCTGACGCCGATAGCTGCCGAGCCACTCCAGCGCCGGCAGCAGGCGGCGCAGGCGGTTGTCAGCCATGCTGGTCCTGCCACCGGGAAATCAGCCGGGGCAGCAGCCCGTTCAGATCATAACCGGCCTCGGCGGCGCGATTGACGAGCATCTCCGGCGATTGTTTGCCGGCCTCGCTCAGCGCCCACAGCACGGTGCAGCGAGTGCCGGTGCGACAGTAGGCAAACACCGGCTTTTCGGCGTTCGCCACCAGTTGCTCGAAGTCCTCGATGTCCTCGTCGCTGATCGCGCCACCAACCACCGGCTGGTGGAAATACGCCAATCCCAGTGATGCCGCCCTGGCTGCCATCATGTTGGCGCCTGGCTGGCCCATTTCCTCGCCATCGGGACGGTTGTTGATCACCGTTTTGTAGCCTGCGGCGGCGATCGCCTCGAGATCATCAGGGCGGATCTGCGGCGCCACCGTCAGGGTCGAACTCAGTTTCGGGTAATGCATCCTTCCCTCTCCATTCAGCATTGGATGCGCCGCTTCAGCGGCGCCCCAACACGTTAACCGGAATCTTCAGATACTGGATACCGTTGTCTTCTGCCGCCGGCATATGCCCGGCGCGCATGTTGACCTGTACCGACGGCAGGATCAGGCGCGGCATGTCCAGCTCGGCGTCTCGTCCGGTGCGCATGGCGACAAAAGCATCTTCGCTGGTGCCCGCATGGATATGGATGTTGTCCCGCTTTTGCGCGCCAACAGTGGTTTCCCAGACATACTCACTACGATTCTTCGGCAGATAGTCATGGCAGAGAAACATGCGAGTGTCGTCAGGCAGGGCGAAGATTTTCTGCACTGACTGGAACAAGGTCCGGGCGTCGCCACCGGGGAAGTCGCAGCGAGCGGTACCGTAATCCGGCATGAAAAGGGTGTCGCCAACAAAGGCGGCGTCCCCGATCAGGTACGTCATACAGGCGGGGGTATGCCCGGGGGTGTGTATGGCGCGAGCATCAATGTTGCCGATCCTGAACTGATCGCCGTCGGCAAACAGCTGGTTGAACTGACTGCCGTCGCGCTGGAATTCACTGCCGGCGTTGAATACCTTGCCGAAGGTTTCCTGCACCGTGCGGATATGGCTGCCTATGGCAAGCCGCCCGCCGAGCTTGTCCTGCAGGTAGGGGGCCGCTGACAGATGATCGGCATGGACATGGGTTTCCAGCAGCCACTGCACCGTCAGCCCCTGCTCGCGAACATAGTCGACAATCCGGTCGGCGGAGGCGGTATTGGTGGTGCCGGCATTGGCGTTGTAGTCGAGCACCGAGTCGACAATCGCGCATTGCCGGGTCGTCGGGTCGCTGACCACATAGCTGACGGTGCAGGTGTCAGGATCAAAAAAGGCGGTGACGTCTGGCTTCTGCATGGCAGAGATCTCCCTGAGCGTTACGATGCCCCTTTTATACCCCCATGGGTATATAAATGCAATTCAGGAGTATGAGTATGCCGAGAGAGTATAGCTATCGGCAGGTGCTTCGCGACTGATCCGCCGCTTCTACGGGTGTCGTCGAATTCGGCCCAACGCCACCAGTGCCAGTGCCAGCAGCAAAGTGGGAGAAGGTCCGGTCAGCATGAACGGTGTGGTGCCGGTGACCGCCCGGACTTCGCCCTCCAGCAGGCCTCGCTCGAACTGGGGCAGCCGGGCGTGGACCTTGCCGTCAGGGGCGATCAGCGCGGTGATGCCGTTATTGGTGCCACGCAGCAGCCAGCGGCCGGTTTCCAGTGCCCGCATCCGGGTCATCTGGAAATGCTGGTGCGGGCCGGCGGATGTGCCAAACCAGGCGTCGTTACTGATGGTCAGCAGCAGGTCGCTGTGCTGGCTGCGATTCGCGACCAGTGACGGATAGAGGATTTCATAACAGATGAACGGCGACACCGTCAGGCCCAGCGCGGTCAGGTTCGGCTGCTCCGAGTGGCCGCGGGAAAAGCTCGACATTGGCAGGTCGAAAAACGGAATCAGCCCGCGGATTTGTTGCTGAAACGGGACATATTCGCCAAACGGCACCAGCTTCTGCTTGTGGTACAGGCCCTCGCCGCCGCCTAGCACAGTGACACTGTTGAAGTATTGCCGCCCGCTACTGGCGTATTCGCGCCACGGAATGCCGGTAATCAGTGCGCCGCCACGGCTGTTCATTCGCTCGCCCTGTTCGAGCAGAAACGGCCGGGCGTCCTGATAAAACTCGGTAATCGCGGCTTCCGGCCAAATCAGCAAGCTGCCGGGGCTGGTCTGGCCGGTGAGGTCGGCGTAGATGGCGCGGGTGGCCGCTTGTTGGGTGAGCTGCCAGCGCACATCCTGCGGCACATTACCCTGAGCTAACGCCACCTTGACCGGTTCGCCTATTTGCTCGGTAAATGACAGTGGCAGCAGACTGATCAGGCCTCCGGCCAGTGCCAGTGCGGCGGTCGGTATGGCCGTCTGCCAGCGACGCCGGGCCAGTTCTGCCAGTGCCACTGCCGCCGCCACCGTGACCAGTGATACCAGCCAGATACCGCCCAGTGGCGCCAGCGCACTGATCGGGGTATCGGTCATGGCATAGCCGGGATAAAGCCAGGGGAAGCCGGTGAGCAGCAGGCCGCGCAGCCAGTCGATCAGCAGCCAGAGACCGACAAAAACAGTGCTGTGCTGACCGAGGCGGGCACTCAGCCCGGCCAGCAGCGCCGGATAAAGAGCCATGGCGGCAGCAAACAGGCCGGTCATTGGCACCGCCAGCCATAGCGGCGTACCACCGTACTGGTGCATGGAAACATGCAGCCAGCTGACACCGAAGCCGAAACTGCCAAGCCCGAACAGCCAGCCGCGCAAAGCGGCCTGACGGGCCGAGGCATTGTCCAGGCTCCACCAGAACAGGGCGATCGACACCAGTACCAGCGGCCACCAGCCCCAAGGCGCGAAGGCAGGTGGATAGAGCAAGCCGGCTATCAGTGAAAACAACAGCTTGTCCATTGAGAAGTGCACCGGATTGCTTTAAGAATTAAGACTTAACTGACGTTGCCAGCCAAAGCCGGTAGTGCGCTATGCGGCAGACTCTGCAAAGAGCAGCGCGGGCAGCGCGATAAACCGGGGGAGAGAATAATGAAACAGACCTGCAAGTACCATCCCGGTGAGCAGGCCACCTGGTATGACGCCGACGACGGCATCCTGTTTTGTGACACCTGTGTTGCCTCTGACGACTCTGCGGACGGCGGTCGGGCGCGTTCGTTCCTGACCAACAAGCCATTGCAGCAGGTGGGGCGTCGTATCGCCCAGGATCCGTTCTGGGAAATCCTGTCGCATTTTATTGAATACCCGATGGTGAAGAATGCTGGTCTGGTACTGGCGGCAGTGGCGCTGCTGATGGTTGCGGTGCCTGGTGGCCTGGTCGGTGTCGGTGTTGCTGCTGCAATCGGTGTGATGCTGGGTATCTATGGTGCAGCTGTGGTTGAGCAGAGCGCCGAAGGGATGATGAAAGCGCCGGACTATCAAGCCATGCTGAAACCGGACAGCTGGCCGGCAGGGGTGCAGTTATGGCTGGTATTTGCGGCTGCGGGTGTGGCCAGCGGTTATGCCTACATGACCTACGGCATGCTCCAGGGCAGCCTGATGACACTCGGACTCTGGTTTCTGTTGCCGGGACTGCTGATACAGACCTTTCTGACCGGCAACCTGCTGGTTGTGCTGTTGTCGCCACAGCGCTTGCTCGGGACCCTGGTGAGCGTGAGTCTCGAGTATCCGGCCATGGCAGGAGTGATGTTTTTCCTGCATACCGCCAGCGCCATTTTTATCAGCATCCTTTACGACCTGCTTCCGGGGTTTCTCTCCTGGCCGCTGGCGGCAATGATTGTTGGCTGGCTGTGGGTGGTGACGGCGCACTTGACCGGCTACCTGATCTGTCGTCATCAGAACAACCTGGGTTACCAGTCACAACAGATGAACGAGTCGGCGCAGCGGCGACGGCGCAGCCGGCGCCCCGAGGAGGAGCGCCGTCAGGGGGTGCTGTTACGCGAAGGCCGGTTCGACAAGATCATTTCAACCTACAAGGGCAAGCTGGAGAAGCAGAAGGATTCACTGGCATTTAACGAGCAGTACGAGCGGCTGCTGGATGTGCTGGAGCGGCGCACAGAACAGCTGGAGTTCGCCGACAACTATCTCAAGGTATTGCTGAAGAATAACCACCCGACCCGGGCGATGGATCTGCTGCGTCGTTGTCGGGAAATTGATCCGTCGTTCAAGCCGAACACCGTGCAGATGACCTGGGAAATGGCAAAACTGTTTGCCGAGCAGGGGCAGCCGAAGTTGGCAGTCAATCTGCTGCAGGACATTCACAAGCGGGCGCCGACCTGGCCGGGCATTGCCGAAGCTTACCTGTTTCTGGCAAGACTGCTGGCCACGGAGTTCAAGCTGCCGGCCAAGGCGGACCAATACATTCGCTTTGTTGAAGCTCGCTATCGGGATATCAAGACACGGGATATGGTTGAGAAGTGTCGAGAGGAGATTGCAAAAGCGTAGCGGTGGTGATCCCGGCCATGATTCGCGCCAGACCTTCTTTGTCGACGGCCGACGCCTCCTAGGAGGCGTCTTCTGTCAGTCTTGCCGCCATCATGCGCAGGTGGTTGCTGCGGCCCTGATTTGTGTTTTGCAGCGCTTGCGACAGCAGTATCAGTGAGCGGGCCAACATAGGGTGACGTTCGCCCTGCTTTTCAATATCCGTGGCCAGCTTGTCGGCCTCCTTGCTTTCCCCGATCCGGCTCAGGTGGGCAATCATTTTCACCCGGATATCAATCGGTAGCTCGTTGGTGTCCGCGATCCGCTTGCAGTAGTCGCGATAGATAGTGCATTGCTGTTTCAGCAATCCTTCGTCACTGATATCTGCATCGAGCACGCGACGGGCCGTCTCATGAAAGATTTCCGTATCCGGCTTCAGCTTGCGCAGCTGGTACAGGCCGGTCAGTGCCAGAAACTGGGTTGGATCGAGCTTCAGTGCCGTTTCGAACTGCTGCTCTGCATCACGAAACGCCATCGCGGACATGGAGGCCCAGGCGGAGGTCAACTGTTGCCGCAGCTGTCGCTCGGCATCGTCGGTTTCATCCACCTGTTGCTCGGCGCCACTGACTTCCGCGCGTCGGGCCAGATGGACAAGGCCGGCACCGCTGATCAGGCCGGCAATCTGCGCCAGCCAGACATGTGGCGCCGAGCCGCCGGCGAGGGTTTCGTAGACGGGCAGTATCAGAAACAGCGGAGCCAGCACCGCCGCTGGCAGGGCGGTGGTACGGAGTTTTTTCTGACGTGGATCAAACCAGATGAAATCCAGTTTACGCAGGCCGAAAAGACCCAGATACATGCCGATGACAGCTGCGGCAAGCGGCGTGCTGCCGGTAAGAGGCTCATAGCGGTGGGACAGGAAGGCGACATAGATCAGGCCGCTGACAACACCGCTGACAATCCAGATTGCCGCCAGCTTGCGATGTCCAAGCTCGTTTTCCACCGGCCACAGAAACGGCAGGGAGACCAGCAGGGCGACCAGCCAGATCCACAGGTTTTCATGGAGAAAATGCCAGGTCAGGTAAGTGGAAGGCCTCGGGGCGGAGGGATTCAGGCCGGCTTTGACGCTCGGCAGCGACGCCGCCCGCTCGCGGAAGTTGTCGCGCATTTCGCGCCACTGGGCCATCTGCTGGTAGTCCCAGTACTGGTCACCCCGCAGCTGGTTTTCTGCCTCGAAAGCCGGGTCAAAAGCCATGGCGCGGAACACCTTGACCTTGTTGCCATCAGCGCGGGCTTTTTCCAGCGCTTCGGCCTTCCTGATCTGGCCACTGATGCGCAGCCAGGATATATAGTTTTCCCATTCCAGTTCAAACAGGCCGCTTTGCTGATACCAGTCAGCCATTTCCTGCTGGCGTTCGACTTCATCGCTTTGCAGAGTCAGGTGGACCAGCAAATAGATCAGAAAGATAGCCAGACCAACCCAGGGTACGGATTTAAGGCCGGTCGTCTCCGTTGCGGGCTTCGGTATCATTGGTGCTCCCCACTGGCGTCACGTGCAACAGTCTTATTGTTCTGCTATCGGCACTCAGCACGGTGAAGCTGAAGCCACCGAACTCCACCGACTCGTCTCTGGCGGGCAGTCGGCCGAATTGCTGCAGTACCAGTCCGCCGATGGTATCGAACTCTTCCTCGCTTAGCTTGCTGTCGAAGTGTTCGTTGAAATCCTCAACCGGCATCAGGGCCTTGATGGTGTACTCGCCATCGCCCAGCTCCTTGATCAGATAGTCATCTTCGTCGATATCGTGCTCGTCCTCAATCTCGCCGACGATCTGTTCCAGCACGTCCTCGATGGTGACCAGTCCGGCCACGCCGCCGTACTCATTGACGACGATCGCCATATGGTTCCGGCTGATACGGAAATCGCGCAAAAGCGAATCGAGTCGCTTCGATTCCGGAATGATCAGCGCCTGACGCAGGTGATCCTTGATGCTGAAGCGATCCATTCTGGCCGGGTCAGTGATCAGTGCCAGCAGGTCCTTGGCCAGCAGGATGCCGATCACCTCATCCGGGTCGTCACCCAGCACCGGAAAGCGTGAGTGCGCCGACTCAATGATGGATGGCAGGAATTCACGCGGATGGCTGGCGGCGCGGATGGCCACCATCTGGGTGCGCGGGATCATCACGTCGCGGACTTTCATGTCCGCCATTTCCAGCGCGCCTTCAACAATTCCCAGCGTTTCGCTGTCAATGACTTCGCGATCCCGGGCCGAGCGCATCAGCTCGACCAGATCCTCCCGGCTGGTCGGCGAGCTGCCGAAGAACTGGGAAATCCGGTCAAGCCAACTTCGACCGGGGCTACTGTCGGAAACATCTTCCGGCATGATAACTCCTGCTATTCAGACGGTTTCGGTGAAATAGGGATTGGCATAGCCGAGCTCGGCAAGGGCCCGGATCTCCAGCGCTTCCATGATCTCTGCGCCGGCATCCTCGACGTGATCATGACCAAGCAGGTGTAATACACCATGGATCACCATGTGGGCCCAGTGGGCCTCCACGGACTTGTCCTGATCTTTCGCCTCGCGCTCTACCACCGGCGCACAGATGGCGATGTCGCCGATAATGCCTTCGCCGAGCTCGGCGCGCATCTCCTCCGGCATGCCCTCCGGCAGCTCGAAAGGAAAGGACAGCACATTGGTCGGGTAATCCTTACCCCGATAGTCATGGTTCAGGGACTGGCTTTCCGCTTCATCGACAATACGGATGGTAATTTCACCGGCCGCGCCGCCGGCAAGCCGGGCGGCGCTCTCAGCCCAGCGTTGAACCTGATGCTGCCCAGGCAAACCCGCCGGCGGCAGGTCGCTCTGCAGCTCAACGACCGGTATTGGTGTCATGTTCGTGGCGTTCATAGGCCTCAACAATACGTTGCACCAGCGGGTGGCGGACCACGTCGCGACTGTCAAAACGGGTCACGCCGATATCTTTCTCCCCGTCCAGCACGGTCAATGCATGATTCAGGCCGGATTTGATGTGTTTGGGCAAATCCACCTGAGTCATGTCGCCGGTGATGACCGCCCTTGAGCCAAACCCGATCCGGGTCAGGAACATCTTCATCTGCTCCGGGGTGGTGTTCTGGCTCTCATCAAGAATGACAAAGCTGCCGTTCAGGGTGCGGCCACGCATATAGGCCAATGGCGCCACCTCGATGACATTACGCTCCATCAGCTTGGCCACCTTGTCGAAGCCGACCATCTCATACAGGGCATCGTACAGAGGGCGCAGGTACGGGTCGATTTTCTCGGCCAGATCGCCGGGCAGGAAGCCAAGCTTCTCGCCCGCTTCTACCGCCGGACGCACCAGCATGATGCGCTGGATTTCATTTTTTTCCAGCGCCTCCACCGCACAGGCCACCGCCAGCCAGGTTTTGCCGGTGCCGGCCGGGCCGACGCCGAAGTTGATGTCGTGACGGCGAATCTTGCGGACATACTCTCGCTGGTGCTCGCCGCGCGGCTTGAGCTTGGCGCGTTGGGTGCGGATGACGACTTCGTCCTGCGGGAAATCAACGGTGTTGTCTTCGGCGCCGGACTCCTGCAGGTGCAGGTGCACGGTTTCCGGGGTCAGGTCGCCGCCGCCGACGGTCTGCTCATAAAGCCTGCGCAGGACCTGCTGGCCAATGCGCAGTGCCGGCTCCTCGCCGCTTAACCGGAACTCGTTGCCACGGTTACTGATGTCGATACCAAGGCGGCCGGAGATATGTTTGATGTGCTCGTCAAGGCGGCCACACAGGCTGGCCAGACGACGCGAGTCATAGGGTTCAAGGCTGACGGTGCGGGTTGCGGATTGAGTCTTCAAGCGATGTCTTGGGCCCCTTGGGCGGCAATGGTGATTTCAGGATAACGCCATCCGGACGGCTGGCAAAACCATACCGCCGGGTGGTGTCAGACAAGCGCTGAGTGGGCCAGTGGCTGGCGGTCGTCGGCCAGCACCACATCGGTGCCACGCAGGGAGTTGGGCAGGGCGTCACTGATGGTCAGTTCGACAAAATGACCGATCAAGTCATCCGCGGCACGGAAGTTGACCACCCGGTTGTTCTCGGTGCGACCCTTCAGCTCGCCGGGGTCCTTTCTCGACACCCCGTCCACCAGCACCCGCTGGCGACTGCCGACCATGCGTCGGCTGATGTCCTGAGCATTCTGCAGGATACGCTGCTGAAGCAGGGCAAGGCGCTGTTTCTTCACCTCCATCGGCACGTCGTCCGGCAAGTCCGCCGCTGGTGTGCCAGGGCGGGCGCTGTAGATAAAGCTGAACGAGGTGTCGAAGCCGATATCGGCGATCAGGTTCATGGTCGCCTCAAAGTCGGCGTCGGTTTCACCGGGGAAACCGATAATGAAGTCCGAGCTGAACGAGATCTCCGGGCGAATCTTTTTCAGCCGGCGCAGTTTGGACTTGTACTCCAGCGCCGTGTGGTTGCGCTTCATCATTGCCAGAATACGATCGGAACCGGATTGCACCGGCAGGTGCAGGTGGCTGACCAGCTCGGGGACTTCCTCGTACACGGCAATCAGGCTGTCGGAGAACTCGACCGGGTGGCTGGTGGTGTAGCGGATCCGGCCGATGCCGTCGATCTTGCTGATCAGCACAATCAGCTCAGCCAGATCGCAAATGCCGCCTTCGCCATCATCGCCACGGTAGGCATTAACGTTCTGCCCCAGCAGGTTCACTTCACGCACGCCGAGGTCGGCCAGATGGCGGACTTCGGCCAGCACATCGGCCAGCGGCCGGCTGACTTCCTCACCACGGGTGTAGGGCACCACGCAGAAGGTGCAATATTTCGAGCAGCCTTCCATGATCGAGACAAAGGCGGTGGGGCCGTCCACGGACGGTTCCGGCAGGGAGTCGAACTTTTCGATCTCCGGGAAGCTGACATCAATGGCAAAGCCCTTGTCCGAGCGTGCCTCGTTGATCAGATTAGGCAGCCGGTGCAGGGTCTGCGGGCCGAACACCACATCCACATAAGGTGCCCGCTCGCGGATTGCCTCGCCTTCCTGGGAAGCGACGCAGCCGCCGACGCCGATGATCAGGCCTGGCTTGTTCGCCTTCAGCCGCTTCCAACGCCCCAGTTCGCTGAATACCTTCTCCTGGGCCTTCTCACGGATCGAGCAGGTGTTCAGCAGCAGAACGTCAGCGTCCTCCGGCCGGTCGGTCAGTTCGAGGCCATGGCTGGCGTCCAGCAGGTCCGCCATGCGCGACGAGTCGTACTCGTTCATCTGACAACCATGGGTCTGGATGTACAGTTTCTGGACCATGTGGGAACCGACCTGCGAAGGCTTTGACAAAAGGGGCCGGGATTATACCCTGTGGCCCCCATTTAGCGAACCGGAGAGACCGATGAAAGCTAGCGTCTGGCGCCCCCTGCTTGCCCTGCTGTTAATGCTGGGGCTGGCGGCCTGCTCGGAACCGAAGCCGGAGCTGCCGGTCAACACCCGGCTGGGCGGTGATTTCGTCCTGGTAGACCAGAACGGCCTGATGTTCAATGCCGAGGATCTGCACGGCAAGCTCAGCCTGATGTTCTTCGGCTTTACCCATTGCCCGGATATCTGCCCGGCAACCCTGGCGCGCACCGTCGGTGCCTGGAAGGCCCTGTCCGAGTCCGAGCGTGAACAGGTCAATCTGGTGTTTGTCACCTTTGATCCGGTCCGTGACACGCCACAGCATCTGAAGCAGTACCTGAATTTCTTTGACCCGTCGGTAATCGGCCTGACTGGCAGCGTTGATGATATTGCCGACATGGCCCAGCGTTTCGGTGTGGTCTACCTGCAGGAAACGGCGGAGCCCGGCGCCGAGCAGGAGTACATGTTTTCGCACAGTGATTTCGTATACCTGCTGGACCAGCAGGGGCGAGTGCGCAAGCTGTTCAAATCCGATTTCAATACTGAGGAGCTGATCGCCGATGTTCGCAGCCTGCTTTAACTCCCCTGCAGGAGCCGTCGATCGACGGCGAAAGGTTTTCGCGGCTTGTCAGCCGCTTCTGCGGATTCTCATTGCCTTGTGCGTGAGCTTTGCTGCGTCGGCGAGCCATGCTGAGCTGGTAATAGAGAATGCCTGGGTGCGAGCGGTACCGCCGAACTCAAGCACCACGGCCGGGTATCTGACCTTGCGCAACAGTGGTGATGAGGAACAGGTTATTACTCGCGCCAGTGCCAGCGTCGCCGGTGCGGCAGAAATCCATGGCTGGATTGAAACTGATGGTCGCAAGAAAATGGTGCGCCAGCATCAGGTGTCGGTGCCCGCCGGTGCCGAAGTGGTGCTGCAAACCGGCGGTCTGCACATGATGCTGTTCCGGCTTGATCCGGTGCCGGTGGCCGGAGAGAGCGTCCGTTTATGCGTTGGCGCGGCGGACCAGCCGGATGTCTGCGCCGATGCCATCGTGAGAATGCCCTGAGCCTGATGATGTGGCGCCTTGGATGCTGGCTGGTTCTGTCGGCGGCCCTGTCATCGGTGTCCCATGCCAGCTGCCCGGTGCCGGAACAGATCACATCAGTGGCGGCGGCAACTGAGCAGGAGATCAGTGTTGCCACCCAGAATCTGTGGCGTCTGACGGAAAAGGAAATGAGCCGTTCGCAGCGACGCAAACGTCTTGCTGCCTGGTCGCGGCATATTCGTGAGGTGTTGCAATCCCCGCATATTCTGGTGGTTCAGGAAGTCGATACGCTGGCGATGCTTGAAGCGCTTGCTGCGCAGATCAGTGATGATGGCGGGCCGCGCTATCGAGCGTTGTTACGCGAAGGCAATGATCAGTCCGGCATCGATGTCGCCATGTTGTACCGATCACCCGTCAGAACCGGGGCGGTACGGGCATTGTTCTCCACCGAGCAGCGCGGCAATTCCTGGCTCTTCAGCCGGCCGCCCTTGCATGTCGAAATCCTGGAACCCTTTCCATTCGAGCTGCTGGCACTGCATCTGCGCAGTGGTCATGGCTTGAATGATGTGGCCGAACAGGGGCGTGTTCGGGACAAGCGTCGTGCTCAGGCAAAACGGATTCGTGACTGGTCACTGTCACGGCTGGCACAGGGAAAGGCATTAATGCTGGTCGGTGATTTCAACAGCGCGCCGGGCGGCGATCCTTATGCGGAACCACTGGCAATACTGGATCAGCCGCCCTTTGTTTCAGTCTGGCAGAGCATTCCGGCGGAGCAGCGGTTCTCCTATATCTACCGTTGTCGTCGTCAGGCAATAGATCACATTCTGTTGTCGTCTGCATTGTAGGTACGGGTGACACGGGCAAACGCCAGCCGTGGTAATGCCGGTCGTTACCGTACATTGAATGGTGATCAGGGTGCTGGCGAAGTGGTATCCGACCATGACGCGGTGCTGGTTTATCTGAAACGCTGATATTGCGTGCCGGTGAAGCACGCTCCCGCTTTTGTGCCTTCTGATGGTGCGACCACCCTCGCCGGGGGGTGTTGATGAACCCCCCGGCCGATATATCGACGTAACAAAATCTCTTTGTAAAACATTTGATTGCTGACGCCTTGGGGGCTGCTCCGGGCGGTTGGCATGGGCCTTGCGTCGTAATGTGCTCAATCTTGTGTACAAGAAGGTGCGCAACGCCGTGTATGGATGGACGATAAAAGATTGGTGCGCAGCCTACCATGACAAAAGCCAGAGTCCTGGCGTGTTGCTGCCGTCATTGCTGCAGCAGCTTCGTCAGCGGCAGGACAATGCCTGGATAAGTCTCGCAACCGATGCCCAGCTGGCGTCGCAACTCGATGCGCTGGCGCGGCGCTGGCAGGACGCCGATGGTGATCCTGCCGTGCTGCCATTGTATGGCGTGCCATTTGCGCTCAAGGACAATATCGATGCAGCAGGCTGGGCCACCACCGCCGGTTGCCCGGATTATCTTTATAAGGCCAGCGTCAGTGCGCCGGCGATCGAGAAACTTCAGCGCGCTGGCGCCATTCTGATTGGCAAGACCAATCTGGATCAGTTCGCCACCGGGCTGGTGGGAACGCGCTCTCCGTTTGGCATCGTCGCCAATGCCTTTAACCCGGAATACATCGCCGGAGGCTCGAGCTCGGGTTCCGCAGTGGTGGTGTCCCGTGGCGAGGTACCGTTTGCCATCGGCACGGATACCGCCGGTTCCGGCCGCGTGCCCGCGGGCTTCAACAACCTGGTCGGCCTGAAACCCACTCGCGGCTGGATCAGTTCGCGCGGCGTGGTGCCGGCGTGTCGAACCCTGGATTGTTTGTCGGTGTTTGCTCTTGATGTCGATGACGCTGCGCTGGTTGCCGAGCAGATGGCGGGCTTTGACAGCGATGATCCGTACTCCCGAGAAAGCACCACGACGATATCCGGGTTCCCGGCGCCTCTGAGGCTGGGTATACCATCGGGCCCGGAATGGTTTGGTGATGAACTTGCGCAGCAGCGCTATATCGAGACCTGTGCCGATTGGCAAGCACTCGGTGCGGAATTGGTGGAACTGGATTTTTCCCTGCTGCATCAGGCCGCGGCGTTACTGTACGAGGGGCCATGGCTGGCAGAGCGTTATGTTGCGGTCGGTGATTTTGTTGCGCGGCAGGGAAAATCGCTGGACCCGGTTGTGTCGGGCATCATCAGCAAAGGTCGTGACTTTGCCGCCAGTGATTATTTTCGGGCCGAGTATCGGCGCGCAGAACTGAAGCGGGACAGTGACCGCATCTGGCAACAAGTAGATGCGCTGTTGGTGCCGACCGCACCGATTCACTACCGGATCAGTGACGTTCAGGCAGAGCCTGTTCTGCTTAATAGCCGTTTGGGTACCTATACCAATTTTGTCAACCTGCTGGACTGGTGCGCATTGTCGTTGCCCGCCGGTATGCGCACCGATGGCTTGCCGTTCGGTGTCACTCTGATCGCGCCGGCATGGTCCGATAGGGCGTTGCAGAGCCTTGCCCGTCGCTGGCAGCGCCATGCCCCCTGGAATCGCGGTGCCACCGGAAAATCCTTGCCGGCGCCGCAGCCCTGCAGTCATCAGTGCGCGCCCGACTATGTTCGTGTCGCCGTGGTCGGGGCTCATCTTTCCGGGATGCCCCTCAACTATCAGCTGGTAGAACGGCGCGCGCTTTTCGTCGAGCGTGCAACCACATCATCCGAATACCGGTTGTTTGCGTTACCGGATGCAGTGCCGCCTAAACCCGGCCTGATCTGTGTTGGTGATGGCGCTGAAATTGAAGTGGAACTCTGGGATATCCCCATTACCTTGTTCGGCTCCTTCGTTGCCCTGATTCCAGCGCCGCTGGGAATTGGCACCTTGCGGCTGGCGGATGGCCGCTCAGTCAAGGGTTTTATCTGCGAAGACCGGGTTCGTCAGGGTGCTCGGGATATCACCGCATTTGGCGGCTGGCGTGCCTACATCGCCAGCACCATACCAAAGCACAACTCCGCAACCACGACAACGGCAGGGTAGATCTCATGTTCAGTAAGGTATTGATTGCCAATCGCGGTGAAATTGCTGTCCGCATTATCCGCACGCTGAAGCGTCTCGGCGTATCCAGTGTGGCTGTTTATTCTGATGCGGACCGCAACAGCATGCATGTACGCGAGGCGGATGAAGCGGTCCATGTCGGCGGTTCCGCAGCCTCGGAGAGCTATCTTCAGGGCGAAGCGATCATTGATGCCGCATTGAAAACAGGTGCACAGGCAATCATTCCCGGCTACGGATTCCTTTCCGAGAATGCCGACTTTGCTGAAGCCTGTGCTCAGGCCGGTATTGTTTTTGTTGGCCCGACCCCCCTGCAAATGCGTCAGTTTGGCCTCAAGCATGAGGCACGGGCGCTGGCCGATCTGGCCGGCGTGCCTCTTACCCCGGGTACCGGTCTCCTGAAAAGCATTGATGAGGCCGTCACCTCGGCATTGCAGATTGGCTATCCGGTTATGCTGAAAAGCACGGCCGGTGGCGGTGGTATTGGTCTGTCCCGTTGCGATGATGAAACGGCTTTGCGAGCTGCCTTTGAGTCCGTGCAACGCCTTGGCCAGAGCTTTTTCAGCGATGGCGGGGTCTTTATCGAACGATTCGTTGATCAGGCCAAGCACATTGAGGTGCAGATCTTCGGCGACGGAGCCGGTGCGGTGATCGCGCTTGGAGAAAGGGATTGCTCGATTCAGCGCCGTAACCAGAAAGTTGTCGAGGAAACGCCAGCACCAGGGTTGCCGGCGGCGACGAGAGACAAGCTGATGGCAGCGGCTGTCAGTTTGGGTGAATCGGTAAGCTACCAGTCAGCGGGGACCGTGGAATTTATCTACGACGGCCGCCGTGACGACTTTTACTTCCTCGAGGTCAATACGCGACTGCAGGTCGAGCACGGCATTACCGAGGCAGTCACCGGCGTGGATCTGGTGGAATGGATGCTGCTGGTTGCTGCCGGTGAGCTGCCGGAGCTGTCTTCAGTGTCTGTGCAGCCGGTCGGCGCCGCCATTGAGGTCCGGCTTTACGCAGAAGATCCGGTGCGCAACTTCCAGCCGTCGCCGGGCACTCTGACTGAAGTCAGTTTTCCCGACGATATTCGTGTCGATGGTTGGGTCGACACCGGCACGGAAGTCAGCGCTTTCTATGATCCGATGCTGGCCAAGCTGATCGTCTATGGAAACGACCGGCCAGCGGCGATCGCTGCACTCAGGCAGGCTCTCGACAGCACCCGGATCTGTGGCATTGCCAGTAATCTCGATTACCTGCGCAGTATTATTGCCGCCGAGGATTTTGCCTGCGGCGATGTTTCGACCCGCTATCTGGACAGTTTCGATTACGCGCCGCAGGCCATGGAGGTGGTTGCCCCGGGAACCTACACCACGGTGCAGGACTATCCGGGCCGCACCGGTTACTGGCATATAGGTGTGCCGCCTTCCGGGCCCATGGATGATTATGCATTCCGCCTGGCCAACCGCATTGTCGGTAATCATCCGGCGGCAGCCGCGCTGGAGTGCACCATCATTGGCCCGTCGCTGCGCTTCCATAGTGACGCCCTGATTGCACTTACCGGCGCACAAAGTCAGGCGCTGCTGGATGGCAATCCGGTACCGTTCTGGCAGCCGGTTGCGGTGCGTGCCGGCCAGCTTCTCAACGTCGGCAAGGCGTCGTCCGGTTGTCGCACCTATCTTGCTGTACGTAACGGCATTGATGTTCCCGAGTATCTTGGCAGCAAGGCAACTTTTGCTTTGGGGCAGTTTGGTGGTCATGCCGGCAGGCCATTACGCGGTGGCGACCTGCTGGAGATCTGCCAGTTTCGTCGCGGTTGTCCGACGCCGGCGCCGATCTTTGAGCCCGAGGCGGCGCCCGCCGCGCTGCTACCGGACTACCCGTCCGAATGGGAGATTGCGGTGCTTTACGGTCCGCATGGCGCGCCGGATTTTTTCCAACCGGAAGCCATCGACGAATTCTTCAGCGCCGCCTGGGAAGTGCATTACAACTCAAACCGGCTGGGTGTCCGGCTGAGTGGGCCGAAGCCGAGCTGGACACGTAGCGATGGCGGTGAAGCCGGCCTGCACCCGTCCAATATTCACGATTGTGAGTACGCCATCGGCAGCATCAACTTTACCGGTGATATGCCGGTAATTCTGACCCGTGATGGCCCCAGTCTCGGTGGCTTTGTCTGCCCGGTGACCATCTGCAAGGCGGAGTTGTGGAAAGTCGGTCAGGTCAAACCCGGTGACAGGATCCGCTTCCGCCGCATCAACTTTGATGAAGCAGTGGCAATGGAGCTGGCCCAGGACCGGGCGATCGAAACGCTTACCGCTGTTGCTCCTTTGATTCATGCAGGCCTTGGCGCGCAACCGCAGGAAACGGTGTCAGAGACGGTGCTGGCAGAACTGCCGGCGCAAACGGGTCGGCCTTCGGTTGCATACCGTCAGGCCGGGGATCGCTACATTCTGGTCGAGTACGGCGAGAACATTCTTGACCTGACCTTGCGTTTCCGTGTCCACGCCTTGATGCAGGCTCTGGGGAAAAACCCGGTAACGGGAATCATCGAGCTGTCACCCGGAGTCCGCTCGTTGCAGGTGAATTATGACAGCCGCGTTATTTCCCAGCGGGCGTTGGTGGATGCCCTGCTGAAGATCGAGCGATCACTGCCGCCTGTAGGCGAGATGAAAGTGGCGACGCGCATCATCCGTCTGCCTTTGGCGTTCGAGGACGACGCCACCCTGGATGCAGTGGCGCGGTACCGGCAATCGGTTCGCGATACCGCGCCGTGGCTACCAAACAATGTGGAATTCATTCGCCGCATCAATGGGCTGGAAAGTGTCGAGCAGGTGCGCAATATCATCTACGACGCCAGCTATATGGTGCTCGGACTCGGTGATGTCTATCTCGGTGCACCTTGCGCAGTGCCGGTTGATCCGCGCCACCGCCTGCTGACGTCAAAATACAATCCGGCCCGCACCTATACCGCGGAAGGCACCGTCGGTATCGGAGGTGTGTACATGTGCATCTACGGGATGGATTCGCCGGGTGGATATCAGCTGGTCGGTAGAACCCTGCCAATCTGGAACAAGTTTCTCAAGAATCGCACCTTTGTCGATGGTAAGCCCTGGCTGCTGCGGTTCTTTGATCAGGTCCGCTTCTATCCTGTCAGCGAGTTGGAGCTGACCGGTATGCGTGAGGCATTTCGGGAAGGGGCGCTGGAGATAGATATAGCCGAGGAGGAGTTCGACCTCGGCGCATACCAACGCTTTCTCGATCAGATCAGTCCGGATCTCGAGGTCTTCAAGGAAAAGCAGAAGAGAGCTTTCGATCAGGAGGTCGCACTGTGGAATGAGACCGGGGCGCACGTACAGGAGAGTCAGGAAGCATCGGTATCCATTGCCGAGGTTGCTGATGGCTGCGAGCTGGTCTCGGCTGATATCAGCGGCAATATCTGGAAGCTGATGGTGGAGCCGGGCCACAAGGTTGTCGCCGGAGACACACTGGTCGTTATTGAAGCAATGAAGATGGAATTTGCCATACATGCACCAGCAGATGGCATCGTTCAGGCAGTTCACTGTACCGAGGGCCGCATTATTCAGGCCGGTGATCCGCTGATTGTTATTGATGGCTCTGCAGCCTGATCTGCGGCACTGGCAACGGAGCTATCGAAGATGGTCGAGATATCCGGGCAGGCAACAGGATCTCCTCGCGGTTCTGGTAGAGCGGAGAATCTCGCTGAGCGTATTTACCTGAAGCTCAAGAACGACATTTTCGATTTTCGCCTTCTGCCGGGGGACCGCTTCACTGAAACAGAAGTGGCAGAGCGCATGGGGGTGAGCAGAACCCCGGTACGTGAGGCGCTATTCAGGTTGCAGCGGGAAAACTACGTGGATGTCCTGTATCGAAATGGATGGCGAGTTCGACCATTCAACTTTGAATACTTTGAGGATCTCTACGATGTCAGAACAGTTCTTGAGTGCGCGGCAGTAAAGAGGATCTGTGACCGGGATACGGTGGCACCACATTTGCAAGAGCTGAAACGTGTCTGGCTGGTGCCAGAGGATGAAAGGACAACGGATATCGGCACGCTTTCTGCATTGGATGAGAGATTTCATGAGTTGCTGGTGGAGGCGGCCGGAAACGGTGAGATGGCGCGCATGCATCACAGCGTCAGTGAGCGGATACGGATCATCAGGCGGCTGGACTTCACCAAGCAGGCTCGCATTGATGCGACCTATTCCGAACATGGAAAGATCCTCCGGGCAATCATCCAGCGCCGATCCGATCAGGCCCAGATGATGCTCAAGGCACATATTGAGGCAAGCAAGAATGAGGTGCGAAAGATCACCCTTCACATGCTTCACAGAGCGCGAATAGAGGCCGGTCCAGAGATCAGTTGAGGGCCGGGTCACAGGAGTTCGTCAGTCGGGCGGGCAGGCAGTGCCGGAAGGCATGAAGTATGGCAAATCATCAATCATCGTAAGGAGATACATCATGAGTGTTCGATCCAGGATGGCCAGGTTCGCCGCGGCATGTTTGGCGGCTGGCTCAATTGCAGGCAT
>JBFHPX010000005.1:0-24163 GCA_041592575.1 Alcanivoracaceae bacterium | reverse complement strand
GCCCGAGCATGCCGAGCTGCACCTGTTGCTGTCGATGATGACCCCGCTCGGCTGGTTGGAGCGGGTGCCGACCTACAAGGATCAGCAGGAAAAGCTCAAGGAAAAGGATCTGGCTACCTACGGATTCCTTGGATATCCGCTGCTTCAGTCAGCGGATATCCTGATGTACCGGGCCGGGCTGGTGCCGGTTGGCGCCGATCAGGTTGCCCACGTTGAAATTACCCGCGAAGTGGCGCGTCGTTTCAACCATCTTTACGGCCGCGAACCGGGCTTTGAAGAAGCGGTGGAAGCGGCGATCCGCAAGATGGGCAAGAAGCAGGCGAAGATGTATCTGGATCATCGCCGCAAGTACCAGCAGGATGGCGATGAAGGCGCCCTCGCCATTGCCCAGGCATTGGTCAATGATCAGGCCAATATCACCCTCGGTGACAAGGAGCGGCTGCTGGGTGATCTCGAAGGCGGTGGCAAGATCATCCTGCCGGAGCCGCAGGCGCTGTTGACGCCGGCGTCGAAAATGCCGGGGCTGGATGGTCAGAAGATGTCCAAGTCCTACGGTAACTTCATCAGTCTGCGCGAAGAACCAGCTGATGTGGACGAGAAAATTCGCAAGATGCCCACCGATCCGGCCCGGGTGCGTCGCACTGATCCGGGAGATCCGGACAAATGTCCGGTTTGGCAGCTGCATGAGGTGTATTCTTCCGACACCACGAAACAATGGGTGCAGGAAGGTTGTCGCAATGCCGGTATCGGGTGCCTTGACTGCAAGAAGCCGGTGATTGAGGCAGTGCAGGCCGAGCTGGAGCCGATTCGCAGGCGCGCCGAGGAACATGCCCGCAATCCGGATCTGGTTCGCAGCATTATCGCTGAGGGTTGTGAAGATGCCCGCGAGGCGGCCCGCGACACGCTCGATGAAGTACGTCAGGTCATGGGCCTGAAGTATCGCTCCTGAGTGGTCGGTTACCGTGCGTGAGCACCGTGAATGAGGAGTTGTGAATGAGCGGATCAGACGTCGCAGCAGAGGCACTCCAGATTCTGGAAGAGCAGGCTGAACGCATTGCTGCCGCCCACGAGGCGGCTGCTGAAGCCAAGCCGAAGCAAAGCGAAATGCCGTTCGGTCTGGTGTATGGCAAGGCCATTACCAAATTACCGGATGATCTCTATATCCCGCCGGATGCGCTGGAGGTATTTCTCGAGGCATTCGAAGGGCCGCTGGATTTGCTGCTGTATCTGATCAAGCGCCAGAATCTCGATATTCTCGATATTCCGGTGGCCCAGATTACCGAGCAGTACATGCAGTATGTTGAGCTGATGAAGGCGCTCAACTTCGAACTGGCCGCCGAATATCTCGTCATGGCCGCCATGCTTGGCGAAATCAAATCACGCAGCCTGTTGCCGCGCCCGAAAGTCGAAGAGGGCGAGGACGAAGATGACCCGCGTGCTGAACTGATTCGCCGTCTGCAGGAGTACGAACGCTTCAAGAAGGCAGCGGAAGATATTGAAGCGCTGCCACGGCTGGAGCGTGACTTCTGGGAAGTGAAGGCAAAACGACCGGATTATACCCGTGAGCGGGCCGAACCGGATGTTGACCTGAAAGAGCTCCTGCTGGCATTGAAAGATGTCATGCACCGCGCCGACATGTTCGAAAGTCACCACGTCTCGCGTGAGAAGCTTTCCACCCGGGAGCGGATGTCGGATGTGCTGGATCGTCTGCGTAATGGCGAATTCGTGCCGTTTTTTACCCTGTTCCGCCCGGAGGAAGGACGTGCCGGGGTGGTAGTGACATTTATCGCCATTCTCGAGTTGATCAAGAGCTCTCTGGTTGAAGTCATTCAGAGCGAGCCGTTTGCGCCGTTACATCTGAAGGCGCGTACGGTATTGCTGGAAGACGAAGATCGACTGCCTTTTGAAGTGAGTGCTGCTAATGACTGAAGACGTGAGGGATGAAGTGTCGACGGAAGATCAGGTTGCCGAAGCAGCCGAACAGCACGCCGACGCTGCTGTTGCGGAGGACAAGGTCGCTGCACATATTGACGGCGTATTGATTCGCCGGGTGCTGGAAGCTGCTATTCTGGCGGCAGACGGTCCGCTCGATCGTGACACCATGTTGTCGCTGTTCGATGAAGCGGAACGACCGGACCGGGACAGCCTCAATCTGGTTCTTGCCGAGCTGGCCGAGAGTTATGCCGATCGCGGCATCGAGCTCAAGGAAGTGGCATCCGGGTTCCGTTTTCAGGTGCGCCGGGAAATGGGTCCCTGGGTCAGTCGCCTGTGGCAGGAGAAGGCGCCGCGTTACAGTCGTGCCATTCTGGAAACACTTGCCCTGATTGCCTATCGCCAGCCGATTACCCGTGGCGAGATCGAGGAAATTCGCGGTGTCGCGGTCAATACCCAGATCGTCAAGACGATGCTTGAGCGCAACTGGATCAGGATCGTCGGTCATCGCGACGTGCCGGGCCGTCCGGCCATGTTTGCCACTACCCGGCAGTTTCTTGATTACTTCGATCTGAAGAGTCTGGAGGATTTGCCGACACTGTCTGAGATCCGTGATCTCGACAAGATCAATGAAGAGCTTGCGCTGGAAGAAGCGGCACTGTCGGCGCCGCGGGACGAGGATGGCGAGCTGATCGTTGCCGATGCTGATCGTCAGGTCAGCATCATTGAGGCTATCGATAACAATGAGCCGGAAATTGATGAGTCGACGCTGATGAGCCTGGAGCAGGTGGATTCGGTGTTGACCAGCTTCGAAGCGGAATTCCGTCGCAAGCCAGGGCAGCCGGAGGAACAGATCGAAGCGGAGCCTGTTGCAGTAGAGCAAGAGGAATCAGAGACCGGGTTGTTCCCGGATGTGGACGGAGAAGATGAGCTGTCCGGCGACGACGGGGTCAGTGACAGCGCAGAAGACGGGGACGCCCCGAGGTTCCCGCATGAGTGAGAAATTGCAGAAAGTATTGGCCCGTTCCGGGCTGGGTTCCCGCCGTGAGCTGGAAACCTGGATCGAGTCGGGTCGCGTGTCCGTTAATGGCAAGATCGCAACGTTAGGCGATCGGGTCGAACCCGAGGATGTTATTCGCGTGGATGGCCATGTCATCAGAACCAAAGCGCCAGAGGATGTTGTGCGCCGTGTGATCGCGTATCACAAACCGACTGGTGAAGTGTGCTCGCGCAATGACCCGGAGGGTCGGCCGACGGTGTTCGATAACCTGCCGCGTCTGACCGGTATGCGCTGGGTGCAGGTGGGTCGTCTGGATATCAACACTTCCGGCCTGCTGTTGTTTACCACCGACGGTGAGCTGGCGCATCGGTTGATGCATCCGTCGAATGGCTTTGTCCGTGAGTATGCGGTGCGCGTGCGTGGTGAGATTACCCAGGATAAGCGTCGTGCACTGCTTGAAGGTGTGATGCTGGAAGACGGCATTTCCAAGTTTGACAGCATCGTTGATGCCGGCGGCGCTGAGGAGGCTGCCAATCACTGGTACAAGGTATCGCTGACCGGCGGCAAGTACCGTGAGGTGCGCCGCTTGCTTGAATCCCAGCAGCTGGAAGTGGCTCGTCTTATTCGGGTCCGGTTCGGTGAGATCACGCTGCCGGCGCAGTTGAAGGCGGGTCGCTGGATGGACCTGACTCCGGATCAGATCGGCCAGTTGTCCGGCAAGGTTGATTTGAAGGGCAAGCAGTACACCGGGCTGTACGGCCGTGCCCGTCTGCGTGGCCAGCGTGGTGACAAGAAGCCGCCGGCCAAGCCGCGTCGCAATCCGTATCGTCGCGGCTGAGCAACCGGTCCGGCCGGTGCTGACGCCACGCTGACCGGCGTCTGCTAGAATCGCTGCTCTCCGTGGAGGCTGTCTTGCAACGAGTTCGCGTCAAGATTTGTGGTATTACCCGCATCGCTGATATGCAGGCGGCGGCGCGCCTGGGTGCCGATGCCATCGGTCTGGTGTTTTATCCGCCCAGCCCCCGAGTGGTGTCGATCGAGCAGGCGGCGGCCATCTGTGATGCAACGCCGGCGTTTGTTTCCCGGGTTGGCCTGTTCGTCAATCCGACCTATGAACAGGTTTGCGAAGTACTGGAGCAGGTACCACTGGATATCCTCCAGTTTCACGGCGATGAGCCGGCGGTGTTCTGTCGTCGTTTTGGTCGCAGCTACATGAAAGCGCTGCGAATGAAAGACGATACCGACGTGCTGGCGTTGGCCGGGCAATACGATGATGCCTGTGGCCTGTTGCTCGACAGCCATGTGCCCGGCGTCCCCGGTGGCACCGGGGTCACCTTTGATTGGCAACGTATTCCCGCATCCCTGCCACAACCACTGATTCTGGCCGGTGGTCTGGATGCCGACAATGTCACCGGGGCGATTCGCATTGCTCGTCCCTGGGCGGTGGATGTCAGTGGTGGAGTAGAACAGGTTGATGCAGATGGCCGTCGCCATCCCGGTATCAAATCCGAAGCGGCCATGGCTGCTTTTATCGAAGGAGTTAACCGTGTCTGAGAAGATCGATTTCGCTGCGTTTCCTGATGCCCGCGGACATTTCGGGCGTTACGGCGGCCGGTTTGTGTCGGAAACCCTGATGGCGGCGCTGGAGGATCTCGAAGCGGTCTATAACCGGCTCAAGGACGATCCGCAGTTCCGCGCCGATTTTGATTACGACATGGCGCATTATGTGGGCCGACCGTCACCGTTGTATTTCGCCGAACGACTGACAAAAAAAGTTGGCGGGGCGCAGATCTGGTTAAAGCGCGAGGATCTTAATCACACCGGCGCCCACAAGGTAAACAACACCATCGGCCAGGCGCTGCTGGCCAAGCATATCGGCAAGCGGCGGGTGATTGCCGAAACCGGCGCCGGCCAGCACGGTGTCGCCAGCGCCACCGTGGCGGCGCGGCTTGGTCTCGAGTGTCAGGTATATATGGGTGCCGATGATGTCGAGAGGCAAAAGCTGAATGTTTACCGGATGAAGCTGCTTGGTGCCGAAGTGATTCCGGTGACATCCGGATCGCGTACCCTGAAGGACGCACTGAACGAAGCGATGCGCGATTGGGTGACTAACGTCGATCACACGTTCTACATCATTGGTACGGTTGCCGGCCCGCACCCTTATCCGATGCTGGTGCGTGATTTTCAGAGCATTATCGGTCGCGAAGCGCGTGAGCAGTGCCTGAAGATGAACGATCGTCTGCCTGATGCGCTGGTGGCCTGCGTTGGCGGTGGCTCCAATGCCATTGGCCTGTTCCATCCGTTCCTGAACGACGAATCGGTGTCGATGTACGGTGTTGAAGCGGCAGGTGATGGCATCGAAACCGGTCGTCACTCCGCGCCTTTGGCGGCGGGTCGCCCTGGTGTGTTGCACGGTAATCGCACCTATCTGATGGAAAACGAGGACGGCCAGATAATTGATACCCACTCGATCTCTGCCGGGCTTGATTATCCGGGCGTGGGGCCAGAGCACTCATGGTTGAAGGATATTGGTCGGGTGAACTATGTCGGCGCCACCGATGACGAGGCCATGGCTGCGTTCCGTGACCTGACCCGGATTGAGGGCATCATGCCGGCGCTGGAATCCGCTCACGCGGTGGCCTATGCGATGAAGCTTGCTGCCACCATGAGCCCGGACAAGATCATTGTCGTCAACCTGTCCGGTCGCGGTGACAAGGACATTCTTACCGTCGCTTCCATCGACGGCATTTCTATCTGAAGGCAGCAGATTCATGAACCGTATTGCGAAACGTTTTGCATCCCTGGCGGAAACCGGCCGCAAGGCACTGATACCGTACGTCACTGCAGGTGACCCGGTGCCGGAAGTCACGTTGCCGCTGCTGCATGCGATGGTCGCCGCTGGCGCCGACATTATCGAACTTGGAATGCCGTTCTCCGATCCCATGGCCGATGGCCCGGTGATCCAGCTCGCCTGTGAGCGTTCTCTGGCTGGCGGCACCACGGTACGCTCGCTACTGCAGACCGTGGCCCGGTTTCGGGAAACCGACCAGACTACGCCAATTGTGCTGATGGGCTACCTGAACCCGGTGGAGGCGATGGGCTATGAAACCTTCGCCAGCCGTTGTAGCGAAGTTGGTGTCGATGGAGTGCTGATCGTAGACCTGCCGCCGGAGGAAGCGGTGGATGTGGCGCCAGTGTTCCGTGGTCGCGACATTGATCTGGTGTTTCTGGTGGCGCCGACCACTACCGAGGCAAGGATGGAGCTGATCAGTCAGGCGGGTAGCGGCTACATCTACTATGTGTCGCTGAAGGGCGTGACCGGTGCGGCGACACTGGATCCGGCGGAAGTGGCTGGTCGCGTGGAAACAATTCGCAAACACGCCAAATTGCCCATTGGCGTAGGCTTTGGTATCAAGGACGCTGAGTCCGCCCGGCTGGTATCGCGGGTGGCCGACGGGGTGGTGGTGGGCAGTGCGCTGGTGCAGCAGATTGCCGATCATGCCGGTCAACCGGAACGTATTCCGGAGAAGGTGTCCGCTGTATTGAGAGCCATGCGCGACGCGATGGATCAGGGCTGAGAAGGCAAACAGACGGAGCAGGGCAAGATGAGCGGTGGTAACTGGCTGGAAAAAATTCTGCCATCGGTGCGCAAGGCCGATAATGATGGTCGTCGCGCCAACGTCCCTGAAGGTCTTTGGCGCAAGTGCCCGCGCTGTGACAGTGTCATTTACCGGCCGGAGCTTGAGCGCAATCTGGACGTCTGTCCAAAGTGCCAGCACCACCTTCGGGTCAATGCCCGGGCCCGACTGAAGCTGTTTCTTGATGACGGCCCGCAAAGTGAAATCGGTGCCGATATCGAGCCGGTTGACCGGCTCAAGTTCAAGGACTCCAAGAAGTACAAGGATCGTCTGATCGCGGCACAGAAAGATACCGGTGAGAAGGATGCGTTGATCGTTCTCCGTGGCAAGGTCAATGGCCTGCCAGTGGTAGCGGCGGCGTTCGAGTTCGGCTTTATGGGTGGTTCCATGGGCTCGGTGGTCGGCGAGCGTTTTCTGCGTGCCGTCGATATCTGTCTTGAGCACCGGCTGCCATTCGTCTGCTTTGCCGCCAGTGGTGGCGCGCGGATGCAGGAAGCACTGTTCTCGCTGATGCAGATGGCGCGCACCAGTGCTGCATTACAGCGTATGCGCGATGCCGGATTGCCGTTTATCTCGGTGTTGACAGACCCGGTTTACGGCGGGGTGTCTGCGTCGCTGGCCATGCTCGGTGATATCAATGTTGCCGAGCCGGGCGCATTGATCGGGTTTGCCGGTCCGCGTGTGATTGAGCAGACGGTACGACAGAAGCTGCCGGAAGGTTTCCAGCGTAGCGAATTTCTGCTTGAGCATGGCGCCATCGACATGATCGTCCATCGCCGCGACATGAAAGACACTCTGCACCGTCTGCTTGCCAACCTGACCCACGCGCCGTTGCCCGCCGCCTGAATGACGCTGGACGACTGGCTGGCGCGTATCGAGCGTCTGCATCCGCAGGAAATCGAGCTGGGCCTGAAACGAGTCCGCGAGGTGGCAGAGCGCCTTGCGGTACTGCATTTCAGCTGCCCGGTGCTGACCGTTGCCGGCACCAATGGCAAGGGTTCCACTGTGGCGCTGATGGAGCATCTGGCGCGCGCCGGCGGATTCAGAACCGGCCTGTATACCTCTCCGCATATTCTGCACTTCAACGAGCGTGTTCGTATCAATGGTATTGCCGTTGATGACGCAGAACTGTGCCGTGCTTTCGAGGCGGTGGAGGCGGTCCGAGCCGATGTGGCGCTCACCTATTTCGAATTCACGACGCTGGCGGCGCTGTGGCTGTTTCAGGGCGCCGGGCTGGACCTGCTGATTCTGGAGGTTGGTCTTGGCGGTCGTCTTGATGCGGTCAACATTGTTGACCCTGATGTCGCCGTCATCACCTCCATCGGCCTCGATCATCAGGACTGGCTTGGCGACGATCGCGAACAGATTGCCCGGGAAAAGGCTGGCATCCTGCGTGCCGGGCGGCCTCTGTTGTTTGCTGCTCTGGACATGCCGGCCGCGATTGCCGAGTGTGCGGTGGCAGGCGGCGCCGTGTTACTGCGCGCCGGCGTCGAGTTTGGCAGTGATGGCAGTGCTGTGTACTGGCAGCAGGGCGGCCAGTCCCGCCATTGTGATACGGCCGAGGTGCCGCTCGGCAGGGATAATCTCGCCGGCGCTGTTCAGGCGCTTTCGCTGGTCAACCGGTTGCCGGAGGATATTGCCGTCATTGCCGGGCAAACCCGTCTGGCCGGGCGCTGTCAGTTGCTGCGCAAAGACGGAGTCGACTGCTATCTGGACATTGGCCATAACCGCGAGGCTTTGCAGCGTTTCCTGTCCATGCTGCCAACCCCGGCAGGGAGGCGGCGGGCAGTATTTGCGATGCTGGCGGACAAGCCTGCCGAGGCAGTGATCGGTGACTTTCTGGCGGCCGTGGATGAATGGTATCTGGCCAGTCTTGACGGCGCTCGCGGGCGGTCGGCGGCGGCGCTGGCGGAGCTTTTTCCGGCATCGCGACAGGTGCATTGCTTTGAATCTGTGGCCGATGCGGTTCAGGCTGCCCGGCAGGGTCTTGGTGAGGGCGATCAGATGATCGTGTTCGGTTCATTTCATACCGTCGCGGAAGCGGCGCTGGCCCTTGGTCTGGAGCTGATATGAAATCCCCTTTACGACACCCTCTGGTGGCGTTTTTGCTGCTGGCACTGGTGGCGGCCATGCTTGTTCCCCTGTGGCAGCGCGAGCCGGCAACAACGATACAACCGCTGGATATGGAGTTGCCGCCGGTACCGCTGATGGAGCCGGCGGATCCGACAGAGCCGGTGTCTGAGCAGGAGCTGCGTGCCGCGGATGCCGAGATCAACGCCGGGCGCGATGCGCTTGTCCGCCAAGCCGACGCTGGCGACGGCGTTCAGGCGGCACTCCCCGGAGCCTGGGCGGTGCAGCTGCAGTCCTACCCGTCCGAGCAACTGGCCAGGGCAGAAAAGCAGCGTTTGCTCGATGCCGGGCATCGAGCCTTTCTCCGCAGGAGCATTGATGGTCAGCTCTGGCAGCTTTACGCCGGGCCGGAGCTGGAGCAGGAGGCCGCCGAGGCAACACTGGCACGCCTGCAGTTCGAAATGCTCGCTCCGGACGATGCCCGGGTTGTGCCGTTCAGACCCTGACCCCGGCCGCGGCTTTCTGCTACCATGACGCCCTTTCCGGCACCCGCCTGACTGATGAATGTTGCTGATGCTCTGATCCTGCTGGTGATTGCTGTTTCGGCGCTGCTCAGTCTGCGCCGGGGTTTCACCCGTGAGGCATTTTCGCTACTGACCTGGGTCGCTGCATTTGTTGTCGCGCGGCTGTTTGGTCCTGCCTTCGAGCTGATGCTGGAGGGCTCCATCGAAACGCCAAGCGCGCGGATGGCGACAGCGTTCGGGGTGCTGTTTGCAGCCACTCTGGTGGTCGGGGCGCTGATCAATCATTTGCTTGGGGAGCTGGTACGGGTCACCGGGCTGTCCACTACAGATCGTCTTTTTGGCATGGTATTCGGCGCGGTGCGTGGTGTCGTGCTGGTGATAGTGCTGGTTGCCATAGGTGGCCATCTTTTTTCGGCGGACGGCTGGTGGCGGGAATCCGTACTGGTGCCGCATTTTGCTTTACTGGAAGACTGGACACGGACGGTTGCGGCAGAGCTCGTCAAGTTCATCATCCGAATCGGATCAGCCTAGGGGACAGGTCACATGTGCGGAATAGTCGGTATCGTAGGTCGCTCATTCGTCAATCAGGCGATTTATGACGCGCTGACCGTGTTGCAGCATCGCGGTCAGGATGCTGCCGGTATTGTCACCTGTGACGGAGACCGGCTGTTCCTGCGAAAGGATAACGGCATGGTGCGCGATGTCTTTCGTAACAGTCACATGCGTCGCCTGGTCGGGAACATGGGCATTGGCCATGTTCGCTACCCGACCGCCGGCACAGCCAGTTCTGCCGAAGCACAGCCTTTTTATGTGAATTCTCCCTACGGTATTACCCTCGCGCATAACGGCAATCTGACCAACACTGCTGCGTTGGCAGAGGACATATACCGGGCCGACCTTCGGCACATTAATACTTCGTCGGATTCCGAGGTATTGCTGAATGTTTTCGCCCATGAGCTGCAGCAGCTTGGCAAGCTGGTGCCGCAGCCTGATGATATTTTTGCCGCAGTATCGCGTGTGCATGAGCGGGTCGAGGGCGCCTATGCGGTGATTGCCATGATTACCGGCTACGGCATTCTGGCCTTTCGGGACCCGCATGGTATCCGTCCGGTCTGTTACGGTCGCCGCGATACCGAGCAGGGGCCTGAGTATATGGTGGCATCGGAAAGCGTTGCCCTTTCCGGATTGGGCTTTCATCTGGTCAGGGATCTGGCGCCGGGTGAGGCGATTTATATCAGCGCTGAAGGCGAGGTTTATACGCGTCAGTGCTCCAGCAAGCCGGTGTTGACCCCGTGTATTTTTGAACAGGTTTATCTTGCCCGCCCGGATTCGATCATTGACGGCATTTCTGTGTACAAGGCGCGGCTGCGGATGGGCGAGAAACTTGCCGAAAAAATAGAGCGGGAGTGGCTTGATCACGATATTGATGTGGTCATTCCGATCCCGGATACAAGCCGCACCGCAGCGTTGCAGATGGCCAATGTGCTGGAGGTCAAGTATCGGGAGGGGTTCATCAAGAACCGCTATATCGGCCGTACCTTTATCATGCCGGGGCAGCAACAGCGGAAAAAGTCTGTCCGCCAGAAGCTTAATGCTATTGAACTGGAGTTTTCAGGAAAGAACGTTCTGCTGGTTGATGACTCGATAGTGCGTGGCACGACCTGCAACGAAATCATCCAGATGGCTCGGG
Organism: Alcanivoracaceae bacterium; assembly: GCA_041592575.1. GTDB lineage: Bacteria > Pseudomonadota > Gammaproteobacteria > Pseudomonadales > Alcanivoracaceae > PGZG01. The sequence continues at coordinate 13,309 of JBFHPX010000005.1, read as the reverse complement.
AGGCTGGTGCCAACAAGGTCTATTTTGCGTCTGCAGCGCCGCCGGTGATCTATCCGAATGTTTATGGCATTGATATGCCGGCGGCCAGTGAGCTGATCGCCCATGGTCGTAGCAACGAGGAAATCTGTGAACTGATTGGTGCGGACAAGTTGATCTATCAGGACTTGCCGGATCTGATTGCCGCCTGTCGTGAAGGCAATCCGGCCATCAGTGAGTTTGACTGTTCGGTATTTGATGGCCGCTATATTGCTGGCAGGATTGATCGACATTATCTCGACTCCCTTGAGCAACGGCGTAGCGACACTACCAAGCAGCAGAAAAATCGCGCGGCAGCATTGGCCAGTAATGAGACGGTAGATTTACATAACGGTAATTGAAACAGGAATAGCAAATGAGCAAGCGGCAGCTGCCTGAGAATCTTGGTGTAGAGACCCTGGCGATTCGTGCCGCTGAGCTGCGTACGGATGAGATGTCGCACTCTGAAGCCCTGTTTCTCACCTCCAGTTTCGTCTATGACAGTGCCGCTCAGGCGGCAGCCCGCTTTGCCGGCACCGAGTCTGGCAATATCTATTCGCGTTTCACCAACCCCACCGTGCGCTCTTTCGAGCAGCGGCTGGCGGCGCTGGAGGGCGGTGAGCAGTGTGTTGCTTTCGCTTCCGGCATGGCGGCCATCAACGCCGTGTTCATGGCCTGCCTGAAACCGGGAGACCATATTGTCAGCTCCCGTAGCCTGTTCGGTACCACGCATGTGCTTTACGACAAGTATCTGCGCAAGTTCGGTATTGATGTAACGCTGGTGGATATCAACGATCTTGGCCAGTGGCGAGCCGCCATGACTGCCAGGACCCGGTTTCTGTTTCTGGAAACGCCGTCCAACCCGCTCGCGGAAGTGGCTGACATCGCCGCGTTGGCAGACATCGCCCATGCCGGTGAGGCACAGCTGATCGTTGATAATTGTCTGTGTACTCCGGCGTTGCAAAGACCCCTGTTACTGGGTGCCGATATCGTCATTCACAGTGCCACCAAGTATCTGGACGGGCAGGGGCGTTGCCTTGGTGGCGCCGTGGTCGGTCGGGCTGCAGATATGGCAGAGGTATATGGCTACCTGCGCACAGCCGGTGCCACGCTCAGTGCGTTTAATGCCTGGGTTTTCCTGAAGGGTCTGGAAACCCTCTCACTGCGCATGCATGCCCATTCTGCCAATGCACTGGCGCTGGCGGAATGGCTGCGCGATCAGCCTGGCATTGACCGGGTTCATTACGCTGGCTTGACGGACCACCCTTATCATCAAATGGCGCTCAGGCAGCAGAGCGGGTTCGGTGGCGTGCTGTCGTTCGAGGTGCGTGATCGTGCTGGCAAGGCAGATCGTGACGCCGCATGGCGGTTTATTGATGCCACCAGACTGGTGTCGATCACCGCTAATCTCGGCGATGTCAAAACCACCATCACTCACCCGGGAACCACCACCCACGGGCGGGTTGCTGAAGACGAAAAGCGTCGTGCAGGTATCAGTGACAACCTGATCCGTGTTGCGGTAGGACTGGAAGGCCTGGAGGATCTCAAGGCGGACATGCGCCGTGGTCTGGCAAGCCTGGGTTTCGGAGAATAAAGATGACCACGGCCATTGGGCGCGCCATTACCGCAGTCTCAGGGGTGGTGCTTGGCAAGGAAGAACAGATTCGTCTTGCCGTTGCTTGCCTTCTGGCCCGCGGACATCTGCTGATTGAAGACCTTCCCGGCATGGGTAAAACCACATTGGCCCATGCTCTTGCCAGAGTGTTTTCGCTGGAGTATCGCCGGGTTCAGTTCACCAGTGACATGTTGCCAGCGGATATTCTCGGGGTATCAATATTTGACCCGGATAGTCGCGAATTCCAGTTGCGACACGGGCCGGTGTTTACCCAGCTGTTGCTGGCAGATGAAATCAACAGGGCAACGCCGAAAACTCAGGGCGCGCTGCTTGAGGCGATGGAGGAGCGGCAGGTTACTCTTGATGGTGTTTCCCGGCCTTTACCGGAACCGTTTTTTGTCATTGCCACGCAAAACCCGGTGACTCAGGCCGGTACGTTTCCGCTGCCCGAGTCGCAACTTGATCGCTTTCTGATGCGGATATCGCTTGGCTACCCCTCTGCGGAAACCGAGATTGCGCTGCTTTCCGGCAGTGATCGTCGTGAGCAGGCGTTAACCATGAAATCGCAGCTTGGTACCGCTGAGTTGATGCAAATGATGTTGCTGGTCGAGAAGGTGCATGCTTCTGCGGATCTGATTGACTATGTCCAGCGCCTGCTCGGGTACAGCCGTCATGGTGGCCTGTTTGTTGCGGGTCTGTCGCCGCGAGCAGGGCTCGGACTGTTGCGTGCTGCCAGAGCCTGGGCGTTGTTGGCGGGACGAGACTATGTCACGCCCGAGGACGTGCAGGTGGTGCTTGGTCCTGTCACCAGCCATCGCTTGCAGGGCAGTGCCGGAGGCACCACTGCCGCTTCCATACAGCAGTTGCTGGAGGCGGTTCCGGTGGTGCGGCGTAGCTGATGAAAAGCCTGCGCCGGACAGTCTCCGAGCTCTGGCATGGTTGGTTGCAACGGCGTATTCCTCCTTCCCGGCAGGTGCTGCTGGATCAGCGCCGTATTTTTATTTTTCCCTCTGGTTACGGTTTTTTTTTCCTGCTGATCGCAGTGTTGCTTTTTGTCGGAGGCATCAACTACGAGAATAACCTGCTGCTTGCCTTTTCGTTCCTGCTGGTAAGCCTGTTCCTGATGGCGATCCTGCACACATTCCGGAATCTTGCCGGCCTGAAGCTGGTGGCAGCGTCCATGCGGCCCGGTTTTTCCGGCGCCCGAGGAGCACTGGAGGTGCGTATCCTCAGCGCTCACCATGCCCATCGCAGCATCTGGCTGCACTGGCCCGGAGCACCAGCGGAGGAAGTATCGGTTGAGCCGGGCGAAGAGAAGAGTCTGTGGCTCAGTGTGCAGCTGCTGCGGCGCGGCCGCCAGCATCCGGGGCGCCTTCGCGTAGAAAGTCGTTACCCCCTTGGTCTGTTGCGTAGCTGGAGTCTGGTTGATCTGGATCATACCTGCATAGCCTGGCCGAAGCCGTTGCCGGGCGGGGAGTGTCCGGCCAGTGGCGGCGATGATGATACTGGTGTCAATCATCAGGACCGGGGCAGCGAAGAATTTGAGGGGCTGAGAAGTTATGTGGCCGGCGATTCGTTGCGTCTGGTGGACTGGAAAAGCTACGCCCGTGGTCGTGGCCTGAATACCAAGCAGTTCAGCGATCCCGCCGAGGGGCGGTTGTGGCTGGAGTGGAACAGGCTGCCCGGCCATGACCCGGAAAGCCGCTATGGTCGGCTCTGTTACTGGGTGTTGCAGCTTGATCAGCGTGGCGAGCGATACGGCTTGCGGCTGCCTGACGGGGAGCTGGAGCCCGGCACCGGCCCGTTACAGCGGGAGCGGGCACTGGAGATGCTGGCGCTGTCCGGGGAGAGCCGCTGATGGCGCGGGTCTATCAGGTTCCCCGGCATGCCTTCCCGTGGCTGATCAGCGGCGCACTGCTTGCCTCGTTGCCACATATGCTGCGGGCCGAGCTGTGGCTCTCTGTGGTGGTTCCGCTGTTACTGCTCTGGCGGATCATGATTCAGCGCGGCCGTTTTGTCATGCCTGGCAAACTGGTGCGTGGCATGCTGTTGCTGGGCCTGGCCGGTGCCACTCTCTATAGCCACGGCACATTGCTCGGGCCCGATGCCGGCGTGACGTTGCTGGTTGCAGCCTTTGCTTTGAAAATGCTGGAAATGTTTCGTCTTCGTGACGCTTACGTGGTGATTATTCTTGCTTTTTTTGTCCTCGCCACAGCGTTTCTGTTTTCCACCGGACCACTGATTTCCATTTATATCGGTCTGGTGCTGGTGCTCATGGTTGCCGCACTGATCGGCATCAATCATCCGGAAAGTGGTGTTTCACCCTGGCGACATTTCCGATTGTCGTTGACGATGGTGGCACAGGCTGTTCCATTGATGCTGGTTTTTTTCATGCTGGTGCCACGATTGCCGCCGCTGTGGAGCCTGAAGGTCGAGCAGCAGCAGGGCAAAACGGGAATGAGCGACTCGATGGCACCGGGTGAGATCAGCCGTCTGTCACGGCAGAACGATCTCGCTTTTCGGGTCGAGTTCGAAGGCGATGTACCGCCGCCATCATTGCGTTACTGGCGTGGTCTGACCTACGGCTGGTTTGACGGGCGGCGCTGGAGTCAGGCAGTGCCGCCGGCACTGGATCGACAGGAATATGTTCGCTTCCCCAACGGCGTGTCACCGCAATGGTATCTGCAGCTGCTGGCGGGCCGTGGCGATGCGGCATGGAAATATCGTGTTGTCATGGAACGCAGTGGACGTCAGTGGCTATACGCCATGTCTGTGCCTTTCAGTGATAAAGCGGATGTCGGGCTGGCCCGCGATCTGCGCCTGGTGCGACGCACTGACCTTGAAACCACTTACGATTACCGGGTGACCAGCTACCTGATGCCGGTGGCGCTTGAGGGCCTGAAGGAGTGGGAGAGCCAGTTCTATGTTGCGCTACCTTCCGGCAGCAGTCCCAGGGCCGCTGCCATGGCAAAGCAATGGCGGGATCAATCCGTTAGTGATGCAGCCTACGTTAACCGCCTGTTGCGTTGGCTCAATGAAGCGGAGTTTTACTACACCCTCGAGCCACCATTACTTGGTCAGCATACGGTGGATGATTTTCTGTTTCGCACCCGCCGCGGGTTTTGTGAGCACTATGCATCCAGTTTTGCGTTTCTGCTGCGGGCAGCTGGAATACCCGCACGGATTGTGGCGGGCTATCAGGGTGGGCAGCTGAATCCGCTGGGCAATCATTTGCAAGTACGCCAGTACGATGCCCATGTCTGGGTTGAGGCCTGGTTGCCGGAGCAGGGCTGGGTTGAATTTGATCCCACCGCGGCGGTGGCACCGGCGCGTATCGAGCTGGGGCTGGAGCAGGCATTGGCGGGCTTCGATGAGCAGACAGAGACCGGTCTGGCGGCAGTGTTCCGCAGCAATCCGTTACTGGCACGGCTGGGCTACCTGATGGATTACATCGAGTTTGGATGGGCCAAATGGGTATTGGGCTATAACCAGCAAAGTCAGCTTGAGTTTCTCAGCCGGTGGCTTGGCAAGGTCACGCCGGAGCGAATGGTGATGGCGTTGGCAGCCGTCGGCGGGTCGGTGATGGCCGTCATGCTGATATGGATGCTTTGGCGAGCGCGACGCCCCGGGCTGATGTGGTGGCAGCGAGAGTATCGGGCCATGTTGCGCCTGATGCGAAAGCGAGGACTGGACCTGCCGGCACATCTGCCGCCGGCGCAGGTGATTGCGGCAGCGGCACAGCGCTATCCGCGAGCCACCGCTGCGCTTCAGGACTGGCAGCGCTGTTTTGAAGCGGCGGTCTACAGGCCGCCAGCAACGGACCCGGAGCTGTTGCGACGCCAGCTGGCTGTGCTGCGTCGCAAAGTTGCCCGCATGAGTCGGCGCTGACTTTTCAATCAGAGCGGCCTTGCGTATAACCTTTGTGTGCCTGCGGGCCAACCGGAAGAGAGCAGATACTGCTGATGGCTCGATTACACCCTACTTTGAAACCAGCCCTTTCGCTGTTGCCGAAGACGCAGCCTGTGCACCTTTTTACCCGGCACTCGGTACGCGAGCTGGCCAAGGACGGGTTTGCCGATTACCGCCTGCCTTTGACTGCCGAGGGTGTCGTCATGGCGAGAAGCTGGGGAGCGGGATTGGGTCGTCCCTTGTCCCGGTTCAGCAGTAGCCCTGTCGGGCGCTGTGTCGACACTGCACAGGCAATGATGGAGGGGGCGCTGGAGGCGGGGTTGCTGGCGGCGCCGGTGGAGATCGAGCGCAGCATGATGCTGGTGGAGCCAGGTTGCTATGTCGAGGACGTTGCCGCCGTCGGCCCGCACTTCATGAAACTTGGCGCGCTACGCTTTATCAATCATCACATCAGTGATGGACTGGAGGGCTTGCTCAGCCCCGAGGCCGGGCGACAGAAGCTGCTGGGTTTTCTTCAGGCCCGCCAGCCGGAGCCCGGGTCGCTGGCGGTCCATGTAACCCATGACACCATCATCATCGCCTTTGTTGCCAGTTTGCTCGGCCTGAATCAGGTCAGTGAGCAGGACTGGCCATGGATGATGGAAGGTGTCTGGCTCTGGTTTGATGATCGTGAGTTGCACTGGGTATGGCGCGGAGAGTGGCATCGCCGGTCGTTAGCCGAGCTGCTGCCAACACCGCGCTGAGCGCTCTGCTATAGTGTCCTTCCTGTTCTGTTTGAGGGTGACCTTCCTTGTCTGCTCTGTTGCTGCGCGATGTGCGCAAAATCTACGGAAACGGTGTTGAAGCCCTGAAGGGCATCAGCCTTGATGTACAAGCTGGTGAATTTTTTGCCCTGCTTGGACCGAATGGAGCCGGCAAGTCGACCAGCATCGGCATCATCAGCTCGCTGGTCAACAAAACCGCCGGCAGTGTCGAAATTTTTGGCCACGATCTTGATCGTGACCGGGTCGCTGCCAAGCGCCGGGTTGGAGTGGTGCCACAGGAGTTCAACTTCAACCAGTTCGAAAAAGTGTTCGATATTCTGATTACCCAGGCAGGCTTCTATGGTATCCCGGCGCTAAAGGCCCGTGAGCGTGCCGAGTTTTACCTGCGCAAGCTGGGGCTTTGGGAGAAGCGGGACAGTCAGTCGCGGATGTTATCCGGCGGCATGAAGCGACGCCTGATGATTGCCAGAGCACTGGTGCATGACCCGGACTTGCTGATTCTCGACGAGCCCACTGCAGGTGTCGATATCGAGCTGCGGCGTTCCATGTGGGATTTCCTCACCGAGCTGAACAAGCAGGGCAAGACCATTATTCTGACCACACATTATCTGGAGGAGGCGGAATCGTTGTGCCGCCGGATCGCGATTATTGATCGCGGTCGTATAGTTGAAAACACCGACATGAAATCATTGCTTGAGAAACTGCATATTGAAACCTTCGTGCTGGATCTGGCAGCTCCGCTGGATACGGCGCCGCAGATTGAAGGTCTTGTGCTGAGGTTGCGGGATCAGCGTACTCTGGAGGTAGAAGTGCCGAAAACCCGGGCATTGAATGATCTGTTTGCGGCGTTGGCCTCGCAGGGCATTTCCGTACTCAGTATGCGAAACAAGAGCAACCGGCTTGAGGAGCTGTTCTTGCGTCTGGTGGAACGCAATCTGGATGCGGAGGGCGTGGCGTGAGCATGCATTACCAGTGGGTTGCTTTTCAAACCATCGTGGTCAAGGAAGTTCGGCGGTTTGTCCGGATATGGCCGCAAACCCTGTTGCCACCAGCAATCACCATGACTCTTTACTTCGTTATTTTCGGCAACCTGATTGGTAGTCGTATCGGTGATATGGGGGGCTTTGACTACATGCAGTTTATTGTCCCCGGGCTGGTGATGATGAGCGTCATTCAGAACAGCTATGGCAATGTCGTCAGCTCGTTCTACTCAACCAAGTTTCAGCGCTCGATCGAGGAGATGCTGGTCTCGCCCATGTCGAGCACAACGATCCTGCTAGGCTATGTTGCCGGCGGCGTGGCTCGCGGCATTTGTGTTGGCCTGATTGTCACATTGCTTTCCCTGTTTTTTACCGAGCTGCAGGTTCAGCATGTATTTGTCACTATCCTGGTGGTGGTGTTGACAGCTGTGTTGTTTTCCATTGGCGGGTTTATCAATGCCATGTTCGCGAACAAGTTCGATGATGTGGCGATCATTCCCACCTTCGTTCTGACCCCGCTGACCTATCTGGGCGGCGTGTTCTATTCGATTGATCTGCTGCCGGAGTTCTGGCGCACGGTGTCGCTGTTCAATCCGGTGGTTTATATGGTCAATACCTTCCGTTACGGCCTTCTTGGCGTCAGCGACGTGGATGTGCCGGGCTCTCTGGCGGCCATCATTCTGTTTACCGCAGCGCTGTTTGCCGTGGCGCTATGGATGCTGAATCGCGGTGTCGGGATCAGGCAATAGTGAGGACTGGATCATGTTTCGCAATTGCCTCTGCCCCCTAGAATGGGCTGACCTTTACCGGAGAGCCATCCATGGCCAACCCGTTTGATGACACCCCGCTTGGCCGGCGTACAGAGTACCTCGACCAGTACACCCCGGCGCTGTTGTGTCCGGTGCCCCGTTGGGATGCCCGTGAGGTGCTTGATCTGGATCCGGAGGCGTTACCCTTCCATGGCATGGATTACTGGAATGCCTACGAGGTGTCATGGCTTGATGTTCGTGGCAAGCCGCTGGTAATGATGGGTGAGTTCTCGGTTCCCTGTAACAGCCGTAATCTGGTTGAGTCAAAATCACTCAAGCTCTATCTGAATTCATTTGCCAACAGCCGCTTCGATTCCGTGGCGGTGGTGCGATCTTTAATGGAGAAGGATCTTTCTGATTGCGCCGGTGGCCCGGTCGATGTCCGGTTGCGAACGCTGGATAACGCCGCGTCGGATCCCTGGCTTGATATCAGCGGTGACTGCGTTGATCGTCTGGAAGTCGAGATTGATGGCACCGTTGATGAGGTTCTGTTGCTGACCGATCAGGGGCCGGAGCGCACTGAGACGCTTTACAGTCATTTGCTGCGCAGTCTGTGTCCGGTCACCGGGCAGCCGGACTGGGCAACGCTGGTGGTGCGCTATACCGGCGCGCCGATCAGTCAGGTCTCCCTGCTGCGTTACGTGATTGCGCTGCGTAACCATCAGGGATTTCACGAACAGATTATCGAACGGGTATTTACCGATATTCTGAAGCAGTGTGGCCCGCGGCACCTTAGCGTGTATGGACGCTTTACGCGCCGGGGCGGGCTGGATATCAATCCGTTTCGTTCAAACTTCGAGGATCGCGCGCTGAATCGGCGTGTGGTCAGGCAGTAATCCCGGTCTGATTTCCTCAGGCTGGCCCGAGCGGCCAGCCGAAGCCTAACCAGACTGCCAGCAACAGGCTCCATGCCAGCAGCAGGGCAATGCTGTAGGGCAGCATCATCGCCATCAAGGTGCCGATGCCCGCATCCGGTTTGTGTTGGCGGACAAAGCCGAGTACCAGCGCGAAGTAGGGCATCAGCGGGGTGATCAGGTTGGTGGTGGAGTCGCCGACACGGAATGCCGCCTGAGTCGCCTCCGGCGGCACCCCTGCCAGCATCAGCATCGGAATCAGCAATGGTGCCAGCAAGGCCCATTTCGCCGAGGCGCTGCCAATCAGCAGATTCAGCGTCGCCACCAGCAGAATCAGCGCAATCATCAGTATCGGTGTTGGCAGGTTTATAGCCGTTAACGCTTCGGCCCCATTCACGGCCATCACCAGCGCCATGCCGGACCAGTTGAACCAGGCGACAAATTGGGCGGCAAAAAACATCAGCACCAGATAGCCGGCCAGTTGCGCCATGGTTTTCTCAAGCGAGCGGATGACGTCGCTGCCGTTGCCAAACGTACCGCTGCTGTAGCCGAAGATCAGCCCGCACACCGCAAAGCCCAGCGCGATGACGATGACGATACCCTGCATGAACGGCGAGCTGAGCAGGTCGCCGGTGTCGGGATGACGCAATGGCGCGCCATCGGGAAGCGTCAGCGCAGCAATGGCGAGCAGATAGCAGCACAGGCCGAGCATGGTCATCAGAATAGTGCGATTCGAGGTGGTCTGCGGATCAAGCGGGGCAGCCGCTTCGCCGGCTTCTTCACGGCGCGTCATCAGCGTGATCACCGCGGTGACCAGCACGGTGGAAACAAGCATGAACCAGTAGTTTGCTGCCGCACCGACGGTGCTGTCCGGCTCCAGGGTGCGGGTGGCTTCGGTGCTGATGCCGGCAAGCAGTGCGTCTATCGGGCCGAGTAACAGGTTGGCACTGAAGCCACCGGAGACGCCAGCGAAAGCCACGGCAATGCCGGTCAGTGGCGAGCGGCCAGCACGCTGGAACAGCAGCGCCGCAAGTGGAATCAGCACCACGTATCCGGCGTCGGCGGCAATGCTGGACAGCACGCCGGCGAATGCCACCAGCGGCACCAGCAAGCGTTGCGATGCACGCTGGACAATCGCGCTCAGTACACTGCCAAGCAGGCCGGAATGCTCAGCAATTCCAATGCCAAGCATCGCCACCAGTACTATGCCAAGCGGAGCGAAACCGGTGAAGTTGCTGACCATGGAGGTCAGTATCCAGCGCACACCCTCTGCAGATATCAGTGAGCGAACCGGCAGCGGCTCGGCAGTCAGTGGATGAACAGTATCAGGGGCGATGACGCTGACCAATGCACTGACTGGCAGCAGTAGCAGGCACAGCCAGACAAACAGCAGGGTCGGGTGGGGGAGGCGGTTACCAAGCTGTTCAAGCCGCGATAACCAGCCGGCTGACGCACTCATCAGACGATCAGACGGTCCTTGACCGTCATCGCCGTACGCCCCAGCACTTCCATGATTTTACTCTTGTCTCGATCACGAATGCTGGAGCTGTTGATGTGCAGGGAGAAACCCTGAGCGTCAAGATCAATCAGCGTGTCCTCGCCTTTCTTCAGACCGGTGGCACCGGTGGCCAGACTGATCAGAATACGTTTCTTGTCGAAATTGCGCACCTTGTGCAGGTCCATATGAATGGAAAACCCGGGCGCTTCCAGTGACAGGAACCCGGAGCCGCTCCCGGCACGGGCCTTCATTTCCGAGACTTCAAATACCGCAATCGGGCGATTGAAGCCCTTGACCTGAATGTCGCCCATGGCCCGGCACATGATCCGGTCCTTGACCAGCTCATAGGTGGCCTGGGATATCAGGATATGGCCGGGGCGGCAGGCGGATTCCAGTCGGCTTGCCAGGTTCACATCGGTGCCGAGGATGGTGTAATCGAGCCGGGTGTCGGTGCCAAAGTTGCCGACAGTGCAGTAACCGGTATTGATGCCAATGCGAATTTCCAGCTTGTGCTCGATGCCCTCGCGTTTCCAGCGCTGGCGCAGCAGCTTCATCTGTTTCTGCATGTCGATTGCCATGGCAACGCAGGCGGTGGCGTCCTCCTTCGAGCCCTTGCTGTTGGGGTCACCAAAAAACACCATTACTGCGTCGCCGATGAATTTGTCGACCGTGCCGCCATGGTGACTGGCAATGCGGGTCATTTCGCTGAGATAGGTATTCAGCATCTTTGTCAGCACATCGAGCGGCAACTCTTCCGACATGTTGCTGAAGCCCTTGATGTCTGAAAAGAAAACCGTCAGTTTCTTGCGTCGGGTTTCAACCTTGGCATCGCGCTTGCCGGAAAACAGCGATCCCCAGATTTGTGGTGAAAGGTATTTGGCCAGTTTGCGTGACAGCTCCACCGCATGTTTCTGTTGCTGGGCAAGATGGGCCTGTGCATTGAGGAGAATGCGGGTCTGACTATGTGACTGGAAGGCGGACGCGCCGACAAACAGGCCCATGCCGACCATCGACATCAGCGTCAGGACCACAGGTGTCTGTTCCACCGGCAGTATATGGAATCCCAGAATCAGACTGCCGGCCACCGCGCCGACTACAGTACCGAAGATATTCATCAGCCAGATATACAGACCACCGCTGGTGACAGCGTTGGCGTGGACAATAATCAGCAGTGCCATCGACGGCACCAGCGAGAAGTGCAGGGATGCGATCGCGATACCGATCAGAATCGCATCAAGCTGTACCAGAATCCGGCTGGTTTCCTGCTGACGCTGGCCTTTTCGTTCCATGTAGGCGGCAATAATCTGGGCCACCAGCGGGTAGGCCAATAGCAGCGCCAGAATCAGCAGGTAGTCATACGGGAAGACCCGCTGCTGGATGCCAATCGACAGCAGCAATACCGCAACGATGAATTCCAGCAGGCGGATATAGTTCGCCATTCGCCGGCTATGAGCCTGCGGATCTTCATCAATGCGGCGGCGCTTGCCGGGGACGGGACTGGCCTTCATGGTGCTCTGAGTCACTCTTGTTTGGCAGGAATGGTACCGGCAGAGCCAGATAGGTGAAGGTTAACCGCATTGTCGCTAGGAAAGAAGGCGTAGCGGGTATTCTGCCCATCATCCTGCCAGCTCCGGTACAATGGCCGCTTCCTTTGCCGGAGCGATGATGGATATTCAGACTGCGATTCTTGGCCGGGTTTCCTGTCCGCGACTGGATGCTCCCGGGCCGACGGCGGAGCAGCTGCGGCAGTTGTTGACAGCCGCAGTGAGGGCGCCGGACCACGGCTTGCTGCGGCCATGGCGCTTTATAGTTGTCGAGGACGACCAGCGAGCCCGGTTGGGCGAGATGCTGGCGCAGTGCTGTCAGCAGGACCAGCCTGACCTGAATGAGGCGCAGCTGGAGAAACTGCGCCAGGCACCGTTGCGGGCGCCTACTGTACTGATCGTGGTGGCGGAGATCTGCGCGCCGCACAAGGTCTCGGTGATCGACCAGATCATGGCCTGCGCGGCGGCGGTGCAGAACCTGTTGCTGACCGCCCATGCCACCGGTGTGGGGGCCATGTGGCGCACCGGCGCACCGGCATTGAGCCCGAGCCTGAAAGTCCGCCTTGGCTTCCGCCCGGAAGACGAGATTGTCGGCTTTATCTATCTCGGCACGCCTGCAGGCAGCAGCAAAACCGTCACCATTGAATCCCCGGACAACTGGATCAGGGCTTTTCCGGATGCCTGATCTTGCCGCTCTGGAAGCCCGCATCCGCAGCCATATTCCACTTAGCGAACATCTGCAGTTCCGGCTGCTGTCGTTCAACGATGACCGTCTTACGCTGAGTGCTCCGCTGGCTGCCAATATCAATGACAAGGGCACCATGTTCGCCGGCAGCCAGGCTGCCCTGATGGCGCTGGCCGGCTGGTGTCTGACTACCTTGCAAGCTGAGCAGCTGGTGGCGCAGGCCGACGTGCTGGCGATGCAAAACAGCCTGCGCTATCGGCGCCCGGTGACCGGCACGCTGACCATTGTGGTGTCCAGTCCGGACACCAGTCTGGTCCGTTTTCGCCACCATCTCTCGCGGCGTGAGCGGGCGCCGTTGCAAATCCTTGCCGAGGGTTTTAACGACAGCGGCGAGCTGGCCAGCCAGTATCAGGGCGAATACCTCGCCCGCTTGGTCTGACTGGTCAGGAAATCACCGGCCACGGGGCTTTTCCGATTGCCACCCTGTAGAGCCTCGGGTAACCTACGCGCCTTCAAAAACCGGCCCTTGCGCCGTTTTTTGATCCAGGTTCCGGTGAGGTGGCCGAGTGGCTGAAGGCGCACGCCTGGAAAGTGTGTATACGTTAATAGCGTATCGAGGGTTCGAATCCCTCCCTC